>JANPIF010000155.1:0-7746 GCA_031424845.1 Ferruginibacter sp. | reverse complement strand
AAAGTTTCAGGTTTAAACATATCATCTGTAAACAATGGTGTAACAGAAGAAGTAAAAATTCAATTACGTGGTATCCGTTCTTTAACGGGTGATAACAATCCAATGCTTTTATTAGATGGTGTTATTACTGATATTAGTTATTTATCTAGCATAAACCCTAAAGATATTGCAGATGTAAATATCATTAAGGGTAGTGGAGGTGCAGGTATATATGGTTCTGCTGCAAGAAACGGTGTTTTTATCGTAACAACAAAAAGAGGTGCAAGAGTAGATAAGCCAACAATTACCGTTGGTAGAACAACTCAATTTTCACAAATATCTTTTTTCCCAAAAATGCAATCTGAATTCGGAACTGGATTTAGCGCAGGTTATGTACCTTTTGAGAACTGGAGTTGGGGTGATCGTTATGATGGTAGCATGAGACCATTGGGTTCTGCATTAAGAGATGGCTCTCAGCAAATGGTAAGATATTCGCCTACCAATCAAAGAAAAGAATTCTTTAATACTGGTGTTACTAACCAAACAGACGTTTCTATCATGGCTAGAGATTTTCTCTTAAGTGTTCAGAATGTAAGTGTTAAAGGAATTGTACCTGATGATGAAAGTAAAAGATTAAGTGCAAGAATAAATACTGACAAAACTTTTGGTAAATTCAAAGTAGCTGTTGGTATGAATTACGTACAACAAAATACAGATGTGTTTGATGATGCAGGAATGTCTGATTTTCAGAGAAATGTTGTAGGTGCTGGTTTAAATGATGGTTTATTAAATTTAGTATTTAATACAGCTGCACACATTCCTTTAAAGAGTTATTCAAACCTTAATGATAAATATTCTCAGTATGATAATTATTATAATCACTATGGTTTAAATCCCTATTTTGCTATCAGTAACTGGCGCCAAAATAGAAGAACCGATAATATAATTGCTAATTCTGATTTTATTTATTCAGCTGCAACGAATTTAAAAATGACTTTTAGAGTCGCTGCAAACATTAGAAACGTTAATAGTCGCAATACCTCTAAAGGTCAGACCGTAGTTGGTCAAGCACCTAATACAAATACCACTGTTCCAAGTTCATATAGCGAAGGTTTTGATAGACAAAGTAATTTGTTTGGTGAATTTAACACTAGCTATGAGAAAAAGCTGGGTGATGTGAAAGTTGGTATTGTAGCAGGTACTTCTTACAGAGAAAGACAAAGACAAATTTTGAATGCTACTACAGTAAATTTAGTTGCACCTGGTATCAATAACTTAAGCAATGGTTCTGGTAATCCATCAGGAAATAGCTTCTTTTCAAAAGACAGATTAGCTGCTGTATTCAGTCAAGTTAATTTAAGCTATAAAGGATGGTTAAATGTGGAAGGAACAGTGAGAAATGAATGGGCATCAGTTTACGCACCTGAGAACAGAAGTATCTTTTATCCTGGTGTTTCTGTATCCTTCGTTGCATCTGACGCTATTCCTGCTCTACAGGCTAATAAAACTTTTATTTCTTTCTTAAAGTTTAAAGCTTCTACCAATAGATCAGCTAACTCTGACTTAGCACCTTATAGATTAAGTAATGTATTTGCAGGTACAACTGCAGGTTTCCCTTACAATGTACCAGGTTACACCACAGGTAATACAAGTTTTGATCCGTTGCTTCGTCCTGAAGTAATTAATAGTAGAGATGCAGGTATAGAGATTGGTTTATTTAAAAATAGAGTAAACATTGAGGTGAATGCTTACACACAGGATAACACAGATCAAGTTATTAGTGTTGGTGTTTCTCCAACAACAGGTTTTACTCAAAGTAATCGTAATGCTGCTGCTTTCGAAAACAAAGGAATAGAATTTGATTTAAAACTTACTCCTTTAGTTAAATTAGGTCAATTCAATTTTGATTTAAACCTTAATGCTAGCAGAAATACCAGTATAGTAAACAGAATATTAGACGGTTTTGATAGATTAAATGTTGGTGGTTTTGCTACTGCAAGTAATTTTGCTTTTGTTGGTCAACCTGCTTTCGTTTTATTGGCAAATGATTATGAGCGTACACCAGATGGAAAAGTTATAGTAAGTGCCACAACAGGGCAACCTACAGTTAATCCAACGTTAAAACAATTTGGTCGTACTCTTCCGTTATGGACTGCTGGTGCTAACCCAACATTGTCTTATAAAAACATAAGATTGGCTGTTGTTACTGAGTTTAAGACTGGTCACATAGCATATAGCCGTATAGGAAATGAAATGGCTTGGACAGGTGTATCTGCAGCAACTGCACAAAATGGGCGTGAGCGTTTTGTTTTTCCTAACTCTGTGTATAATGATGGTACAAAGTTTGTTCCTAATAATAATATACAAGTGAATGATGTAGAATCTTATTTTACAGGAGTTTACAGAGATGCTTCATCAAATTTTATTCATAGTGCAGCATCTTTCAGAGTAAGAGAGGTTTCATTAGGTTACCGTTTACCTGATCAAATAATGGCAGGACAAAAAGTATTTAAAGAAGTAACATTCACCATCAACGCAAGAAATTTGTTTTTATTTGTTCCAAGTTCGAACCAATATACAGATCCTGATTTTAACTTTACTACAGGAAATGCTAATGGTGTATCCACTTCTCAAATTAATCCGCCAACAAGAACATTGGGTTTTAATATATCAGCTACCTTTTAAATAAAACAAACACAACAAACATGAAAAAATATATAATACTTCTTGTAACGATTGCTTCCTTATTTGGTTGCAAAAAAGGTTACTTAGATATTAATGAAAACCCCAATCAACCGGGAGACGGTTTGATTAATACTCCGGATCTATTATTACCAAGAGCACTTCATGCTACAGCAGCAAGACATGGTGCAGGTTATAACACATTAGCAAACTGGACAGGCCAGTGGAGCAGGGGTGGAGATTTTGGACCAAATGTTCAAACAGAAACTTACCAGGTAGTATCTACTTTTAGTGATGGTACATGGAGTGCATTGTATGATAATGCGTATGACTATGAAGTAATGGACAATAAAGCGGCTGCTTTAAACCAGAATTTCTACTCAGGAATAGCAAAAGTGATGAAAGTTGTATGCTTTTATGAATTAGTAGACTTATTTAATAATGTTCCTTACACACAAGCGTTTAGTTTGAGCACTACAGTTTTACCTAAATATGATAAAGGTCAGGACATTTACAAAGACTTATTTTTAAAACTTGATCAGGGGTTAGCATTAATCAATAGTGGTGGTGCTGATATTAATTTGTCAACTGCTGACATTATGTTCCAAGGTAATAAAACCAAGTGGCGTAAATTTATTAATACTGTAAGATTAAAACTTGTATTACGTTTAGTTAATACCACAGGTATTATTAACCCGGCAACCGAACTTGCTAAAATAACTACTGATGGTTGTTTAGGTGCAGGTGAAACTGCTGCTGTTAATCCAGGATACAAACCATCTTTTAGTGGAAGCAATGTTTCTCAGCAGAATCCTTTCTGGGATACTTACAAGAAATTGGTTAATGGTAATGAAGCAACAAGATCTACTCGTGCAAATGCGTTTACTGTTAATATTCAGAATGAAAATCCTATCGATATTCGTCGTGCTTACTTTTTTGAACCAACAGTTGTTGGAGGTAATTATGTAGGTAGTGTTTATGGCCAAGCAATCATTCCTTTAAATTCTGACAACCAATCAGGTGTAGCTGGTCCTGGATTAGCAAAGTCACCAAGTCAAGATCAATGGATGTTGACTGCAACAGAGAGTTTGTTTTTACAGGCTGAAGCTAAATTAAGATACCCAACTACAACAACTATAGCAGGAACTGATGCCTCACTATTTGTTGATGCAGTAAATGAATCTTTTAGATGGTTAGGTGTTCCTAATGCGGCAACTGAAGCGGCTAATTATTTAGCTTCTAATAAGACAACAGTTGTTGCAGGTAATACAATTCAGCTTACAGCATATGCAACCTCAACTAATAAATTACAAACATTAATTTATCAGAAGTATTTTAGTTTAGTAGGTGTGGCCAATTTCGAGATGTATGCTGATTTGCGTCGTACAGGTTTCCCAGCAGTTCCTCGTTCCGCTGCAAACAATGTAGGTACAGCTTATATTCCTAAGCGTTATCCTTATCCTCAGATTGAGTTTAACACTAATGCAGGTAATGTTGCAGCAGAAGGAAACATTAATATCCAAACTAGCAAGATTTTCTGGATGCCATAATTTTAAATTTTAAAAATAACAAAATGAAAAATATATTAAAATACGCACTTATAGCAGTCGTTACTTTAGGGTTATCATCTTGCTTGAAAGATGAACAATTCGATAATGATGCTGTAGGTTTAGATTTAAGTGATGCTCCAAAAGTTATCGAACTTGGTATTGCTTCTAAAACAGACAGAACACAAACTTTAGGATTGGATTTCGTAGATGTTATGGCAGATGTAACCGTTGTAACTGTAAGATTAGCTGCGAGCGAGCCCGCAGCAGAGGATATTACGGTTACTCTAGATACTACAGGCACTTACTCTAGAACTGTTGCAGAGGGTGATTCTAGCTTTAATAGATTACCTAATTTGTATACTCTACCTGCAGGCGGATTTACAGTTAAAATCCCAAAAGGTCAAAAAGAAGGAACTCTTGTTGTTAAAACAAATGCCTCTAAATTTGATCCTTCTTCAGCCTACGGTATTTTATTTAGATTAAAATCAGTGGATAAACCAGGATATGTACTTAGTGGAAATTTTAACGAATTTTATACTGTACTTGGCGCTAAAAATCAATACGATGGTATATACAGATGTGAGTTCACTAATTATCATCCTACACTAAATCCGGGGTATACAGGAGGCACTTACAATGTTAAGATGATTACATCTGGTCCTAATTCCGTGAAGATTTTTATGGATCTCTTTGGTTCTTTTGCAAATCCTGCAATATTAAGTGGTGCATTGACAGCTTTTGGAGCTCAAGAGCCTGAGTATACCATTAACCCAACAACTAACGTAGTTACAGTACAAAATACAGCACCTGGAGCTGTTACTTTTTACACAATGAAACCTGGTTTTAACTCTCGTTACGTTCCTTCTGAAAAAACTATTTATGCAAGATTTGGTTACAATTATGTTGGTGGAGACTTCTCAGCTGCAACTTCAAGAGATTGGACACAAAAATTAATTTATATTGGTCCTAGATAATTTTAACAAATAATATCTTTTAAAACTGCCTCTTTATGAGGCAGTTTTAATTTTAATTCAAAATAAGCATTATGGCAAATCATACAGAAATTACACCCAATCAATTAAACATTGAAATATCTGAAGAAACATCAGAAGGTACTTATATAAACCTTGCTATTATAACGCATAGCCATGCAGAATTTGTTTTTGACTTTGTAAACGTAATGCCTGGTGCTCCTAAAAGCAAGGTGAAAAGCAGAATCATCATGACGCCATTTCACGCCAAGCGTTTTATGAAAGCGATGGTAGAAAATGTTCAGAAATTTGAAGCTGTCAATGGAACTATTCAAGATTTAGAAGCGGTTGAGATCCCATTTAATTTTGGTGGACCTGCCGGACAGGCATAAACATTAAGTTTACTACATAGAATTTTTAATGAATGCCTTCCAAATTTTATTGGAAGGCATTTTTATATAAAAAACTTTATATAATAACTTGCCTTTTTATAATATCTATACATTTTAATTGTTTTCAATTTTATTCTATTTCACTCAAACCGAATCGCTAAGCATAGCAAGTAAATCTTTTTGAATAAGATAATTAAAATGAAATTTTCTTAACAAATTTTAAAATGCACACAAAAAAACCTCTCAAATAATGAGAGGTTTCTGTTGTACCACGTACGGGAATCGAACCCGTGACTCTTCCGTGAAAGGGAAGCGTCTTAACCCCTTGACCAACGCGGCGTTCCGTTTTCGGATTGCAAATATAAAGACTTCGATTTTGTTAACCAAATTTTTTAAGGTTCTGCAAAAATTAAAATTTTAAGAGAGTATAATTTCTTGATGTCTTTCAGGAATTTCAATTTGTTGAAATCCTTTTTGCATTAATTTTTGTTTGAAATCTTGCTGCACATCTATTTCTCCGTGTACCAGGAAAATTTTTTTTACTTTTGATGGATCCTGGCATTCTAAAAAGTGTAAGAGATCGTTGTAATCTCCATGAGCACTCATGCTGCGTATCTGTCCTACTTCAGCATTTACTTCATGCCATTGGCCAAAAATTCTAACTTCTTTATCTCCATTTTTCAATCTTCCACCTAATGAACGGGGCTCGCAATAACCGGTAAGTAAAATACTGTTTCTACTATTTTCTATGTTATTACTTATATGATGTTTTACTCGTCCCGCTTCTGCCATACCACTTGCAGAAATTATTACACAAGGTTCTTTCCGATAATTTAATCTCTTTGAGTCATCAACCGATTTTGTAAAAATTAACCCCGGGAAACCAAATGGATCTTTATCTGTACGCATTACCTGCTGAATGCTGTCGTTAAAATAACGTGGATGGCTTTTAATGACTGCAGTTGCTTCCATACTTAATGGACTATCTACAAAATAATCTAACTCAGGCAATCTGTTTTCATTGCTTAGCAGGTTAAGGGCATATAATATTTCTTGCGTGCGACCAACACTAAAGGCTGGTAAAATTAGTTTCCCTTTTTTTTGCACGCATGTTTTTTCTATCCATTCTAATAAAGTATCTGTAGATGGTGCAAATTCTTCATGCAATGTATTGCCATAGGTAGATTCAATTAAAATATAATCTGCTTGATTAAACACTGCTGGAGCCCGCAAAATGATATCTCTGTAACGACCAACATCTCCACTAAAAGCAATAGCAGTCTTTTTGCCATTTTCATTAATCCGTACACTCACAACAGCACTCCCAATAATATGACCTGCTTCAGTAAAACAAAATTCAATTGATTCATCTATTCTATACCATGTATCATATTCAACTTTCTCAAACTGGTCTGCGGCAGCAATTGCATCTAAAGTGGTGTATAATGGAGATACAGAAGGTTTACCTTCCAACGCAAGCCTTTTATTTAAATACTTAGCCTCGCTTTCCTGTATGCCTGCACTATCTTCCATCAATATACTCGCCAAGTCTTTGGTAGCTGGCGTTGCATATATTGGTCCTTTATATCCTTCTTTAACCAATTTGGGCAACAATCCACAATGATCAATATGCGCATGTGATAGGATTACATAATTCACTTCATGTGCATCAAATCCAAAATCGGCATTCATCTCATCAGTTCTATCTCCCATACCTTGAAATAGACCACAATCCAATAGTAATTTTTTACCGTTATCTAATGTAATAAGATGTTTTGATCCTGTTACAGTTTGCGCTGCACCGTGAAATGCTATCTTCATAATTAGTTTATTTGTTGAAGTTAATGAGCATGATGAATTTTAATGAGAACAAATCATCATGTTTTAAAAATTTTAATTCTAATATAAAAATTATGTTTACCCATTGACAATAACAAACCTTACTCCAGTATTTCCTGAATTTCTGTAGCAGGCATATTTGCATTACGCATTGCTATTCCTCTCACTGTATTTGCAGTAAATTCTTCAAATGCTCTTTTGCTGATATCATCATCGCTTATCATAACCGGCACTCCAATATCACCACCTTCTCTTATACCTTGTACAATTGGAATTTGTCCAAGAAAAGGAATATCAAATTCTTCTGAAAGATGTTTACCCCCATTCTTACCA
>JANPIF010000154.1:0-2662 GCA_031424845.1 Ferruginibacter sp. | reverse complement strand
TATGGTTTTGTAAAAGAATACCATGTAGAGCGTATGATGAGAGATGCAAAAATTACACAGATATATGAGGGTACGAGTGAAGTGCAGAGGATTGTGATTGGAAGGGCGATACTTAAATAGAAGAGCCTCCTAAATCCCTCCCGAGGAGGGACTTTTAGTCTATGATAATTTGAAGTAATTTTTGAATATTGAAGAGTAGCTCTCTCCTTTGGATAACTTGTCCCGTTCACGGGAGGAGGTGGTGAGGTGGTGATTGAACAAAGAAGCAGCTATGTGGATCTTCAGTGGCGAGTTTATCCTGAGTTTGTTGAGGGACTCCATTCATCAATATATCTTACCATCTTTAATTATGCATTAGAAAAGTATTATAAAACGAAAATGTGCAAACCGTAAATCGATTGCACATTTTTATTTTAACTTTAAATAATGTTTTGATCCTTCAATATTCTAACCAATTAATTTTTTAAAAGAGCTAGCAAATCCTCCTCTATTTACGGAGACTTTGATACTATTGAACAATTGAAATATGCCAATAATAGAAATTCAAAACTTAAAAAAAGCTTACGATACAAATTATGTATTAAAAGGAATTGACCTAAACATTGAGGCGGGACAGATAGTTGGTTATATTGGTCCAAATGGTGCAGGAAAAAGTACCACTATAAAAATATTGTGCGGCATTACTGCCGACTTTGAAGGGATTGTTTCAGTAATGGGAATAGATGTACGCCAGAATCCAATAGAGGTAAAACAAAAAATTGGCTACATACCCGAGCTTGCTGCATTGTATGAAGTGCTCACACCTGTGGAGTATTTGCGTTTCAGCGGTAAATTATACAATATGGAAGATGCCGTAATTGCAAAAAAAACAACTGAATTACTGCGATTGTTTGACTTGCATGATAAAGCCAATAACAGAATGACAAGTTATAGCAAAGGCATGAAACAAAAAGTTTTACTCATTAGCGGTCTGTTGCACAACCCTGAAATAATTTTTTTAGATGAACCGCTTAGCGGGTTAGATGCCAATGCTGTTATTCTCGTAAAAGAAATTTTAGCTCAATTAAAAGCCGCCGGAAAAACAATTTTTTACAGTTCGCACATAATGGATGTAGTAGAAAAAATTAGTGATAGAATCATTATAATTGATAAGGGAGAAGTAAAAGCAGATGGCAGTTTTGAAAACCTTAAAGCCAATGCGCATCAAGGTTCTCTTGAAACCATATTTACATCTCTCACCGGTGGCAGCGAACAACACCAGAGTACTGCACACGAATTTATAAATGTTTTAAATAGCTAAAGATGGATAAGTTTATTTTAAAATTTGTTCTCTTTATTGCAAAAACATTTTTAAAAAAAGATGTTGATTTCGAGAAACTAAAAATAATTGCCGAAACAAAATTGCTAATGGATAGGCGTAGGGTACGTGTAACCATGAAAAAGCAAACAACAAAGGAGCCTAACAACCAATTAGTGATGACGCTAATTGTTTATGCCATCATGGGTTTGTTTATTGGTTTTTTAATTCTGTCGCTAAAGCAAATTGTAATGGCAATGACCATTTTCCATTCCTACATTTTGTTTATGATGGCAATGACGTTAATTACTGATTTTAGTTCAGTTTTATTAGATACAACAGATAACCAAATTATACTACCACGCCCTGTAAACAGTAAAACATTTTTTGTAGCAAGACTTGTTCATATACTTGTTTACCTTCTACAGTTTACAATTGCACTTGCAATTTTCCCTCTAATTTTTATATTTATTTCGTATGGCATTTTAGTTGGAGTTGCAGCTATATTTACGATTTTACTTACGGTGATGTTCGCTGTTTTTATTACTTATTTATTTTATGGCTTAATACTTAAAGTTAGCTCGGAAGAAAAACTAAAAGACATTATCAGTTGGTTTCAAATAGCCATGACGATTGTTTTTGCAGCAGGTTTTCAAATTGTACCAAGGTTTATTGATGTAGATAAGGTAATGAATATAACAATGCCCATTCATTGGTACACATATTTATTACCACCCATGTGGATGGCAAATGCCTTAGAAGCGGTTCAACTTTTAAAAGCAGATTTGCCACACATTGCTATGATTTTATTAGCTATATCATTGCCTATTGTAACGTTTTGGATCATGATCAAATTTCTAGCCCCATCGTTTGCAAAAAAGATTGCTGTAATGGGTAATACAAGTGCGGAAGATAATGCTGTAGCCACAATTAATAAAGTTCAAAAGATATCATTAGAACAAAAGCTTTCTGCTTTATTGTGCAGTAACAAAACAGAACAGATAGGTTTTGAATTAACCTGGAAAATGACTTCCAGGGACAAAAGTTTTAAAATACAGTTTTACCCAAGTCTTGCATACTTATTGGTATTTGCATTTATTTTTGTTTTCAAAAGCGGCAAAGATGTTGCAGCTACATGGAATGCGCTTGGTAGTTCGCAAAGCTTTTTATGGTTTGTTTATTTGCCCATGTTTACAATAACCGCCGCAGTTACATTAATAGCCTTTAATGAAAATTTTGCTGCTTCATGGATGTACATTTCTCGGCCATTAAGTAAACCGGGAAGCCTTATTAGTGGTGCATTAAAAACACTGTTAGTAAAGTTTTTAACACCTATTATCATTTTACTTTTTGCATTTTCCTATT
>JANPIF010000153.1:0-6263 GCA_031424845.1 Ferruginibacter sp. | reverse complement strand
GTTAAGAGTTGCGGGTTTACATCCCTATTTCATTTACTTTATTCATCATTTGCACACCATGTACAAGTGTAGCTCCGCCTTTTATGGCGGATGCAACATGCACGGCTTCCATCATCTGTGCTTTGCTCCAGCCTTTTTCGTAAGCATCATTACTGTAGGCATCTATACAATATGGGCATTGTACTGCATGCGAAACTGCAAGTGCAATCAATGATTTTTCTCTCGCTGTCAAGGTGCCTTCTGCGAAAACTTCTCCATACCATGCAAAAAATTTATCTGCCATTGGTTTTTGAAATTCACCGATATTTCCAAATTTTCCTAAATCTTCTTCTTTGTAATAACTATTTGACATTAATATTGCTTTTAATTTTTTGAATGATTTTGAAAATGATCATTCAAACTTACAAAAATCTATTTACGTAATTTTATCAGATTACGTTTTTAATCTAAAATCGACAATTAATGCTAATAAATCAAATAAAAGAAACTGCTTTATTTTTAGAAAATAAAGGAATAAAAAATCCTGTTGTTGGAATAGTGTTGGGTACAGGATTAGGCGCTATGGTTGAAAAAATTGAAAATGCAATTATCATTCCTTACAAGGATATTCCAAACTTTCCGGAAGCTACTGTGGAATTTCATAAAGGCAATTTAATTTTTGGAAATGTAGGAAACGTAATGGTAGTAGCCATGCAAGGGCGTTTTCATTATTACGAAGGTTATTCTATGCAACAAATAACTTTTCCAATAAGAGTAATAAAAGCACTTGGTGTGCAGTATTTATTTTTAAGCAATGCTGCAGGTGGTTTAAATATAAACCACAAAAAAGGGGCATTGGTAATTATTGAAGACCATTTAAATTTTCTGCCAGATAACCCGTTGCGTGGTTTGAGCGACCCGGCACTTGGTGAAAGATTTGTTGATATGAGCCAACCTTACAATAATGATTTAATAAATAAAATAAACGCAGCTGCCGCAAAACAAAACATGCAATTAAGCAGAGGAACATATGCAGCTGTGATGGGGCCCAATTTAGAAACAAGAGCGGAGTACCGTTGGCTCCGTTCTACCGGTGCAGATATGGTGGGTATGAGTACCGTACCTGAAGTAATTGTAGCAAACCAAGTTGGTATACAATGTGCAGCAATAAGTGTAATAACAGATGAGTGTGACCCCGAAAATTTACAGCCAGTAAATATTGCTGAAATAATTGAAGTGGCGGGTAAGTCAGATAAAATTTTGAGTACTATTTTGTATGATACAATTATGAGTTTGTAAAATCATTTTCTCCCCGTAGATTCTTTAATCTCAAAAAAAAGCAACAATGCCAACCCCAAACTTAGGGTTAGGTGAAACATTAAAAAACCAAAGTTGGAAGTTGTAATTGCATACACAACGGCAAAGCTAAAAAGCATAAACAACGAAAGATAAATAACAAATGAAGAAGAGATTTTTGCCGCACCAAAACGTTGTAATGCAATATTGCCATTTGTTTCAGCATTAAATTTTGGTGTACGAATGAATGCAGATTTGTTTCCAAGATATCCCTGCAACACGGCTATACTGTTGTGAAAACTCATGCCCACAGCAAATGATAAATAAACCTGGAACATTTTTACAAACTGAAAAATATTTTTATTTTTAAAATATTCTCTTGTCGCAATAAAATATGCAATAGCCAGAATAATAAAATTTGAGAAGAAGATTGTACCGATCATCATCAAGGGTTTTAATGATGGTAAAATATCTTTAACCAACAACAAAGGAATACTCAAAAAAGCACTGATGGCTATGGCCAGATAAACACCTGAATTTAAAAGATGCCCTACGGCATGCAGTTTAATTTTTAAGGGTTGTTTAGATCGGATAAGTGATGGTATTAATTTGCGAGATACTTCTGCCCCACCCTTTGTCCACCGAAACTGTTGACCTTTTAATGCAGATAATGTTGGCGGCAATTCTGCCGGAGAAATTATATCTTCTAAATATAAAAACTTCCAGCCCTTTAATTGTGCACGATAGCTTAAATCCAAATCTTCTGTAAGAGTATCAGCTTGCCAGTTACCTGCTTCCAAAATTGCCTGTTTTTTCCAAATACCGGCAGTTCCATTAAAATTAAAAAACAGGCTTAAATTACTGCGGCTGGTTTGTTCAATTCTAAAATGGTTTTCCAGCCAAAATGCCTGGGCTTTTGTAAGCAATGAATATTCTCTGTTGGTATGTCCCCACCTTGTTTGCACCATACCTATACCATCCTGGTTTAACACAGGTACTGTTTTCAATAAAAAATCGGGTGAAGGAATAAAATCAGCATCAAATATGGCTATGAAATCTCCCTTGGCTGTTTCCAAACCATATTTTAAGGCACCTGCTTTAAAGCCGCTTCTTTCATGCCTTCTTACTACTTTTATATCTATCCCCTTTTCAAACCATTTAGCAGTAATTGTTTCTGCAATTTCTATTGTTTCATCACTGCTATCATCCAGCACCTGTATTTCTAATAAATGTTTTGGATAATTTAAAGCACATACAGCATTTATTAATCTTTCTGTTACATAAGGTTCGTTGTACAAAGGCAATTGAACCGTAACGTAAATATTTTCGGTGTTTAAAATGGGTGATGTTGCAACGGATTTCTTTTTCTTTTTAAATTTTATATACGCCAATGTTAAATGGAATTGCAATAATGTATAACAAAAAATAAATAAAGTAGTAATGCAATAAAATACGAGTGCTATGATCAAAAAAATCTTCATTAAAGCAAAGTTATTTCTTTTTATTCGGTCACTTCAAAAACGCCGTTTACATATTGTACAGGACCGTTAAGTTTTCTTGTTTTTTGTGGACCATTTTCTAATTTTAAAACACCTCTAGGGCAAACATTACTGCATACACCGCAGCCTACACAACTGGCCCTCACAATATCTTCGCCTCTCTGTGCATAAGCTCTTACATCAATTCCCATTTCGCAATAAGTAGTACAATTGCCGCAACTTATACACTGGCTGCCGTTCGTAGTAATACGAAAACGACTGAATAATTTTTGTTGCAAACCCAAAATAGCAGCCATTGGGCAACCAAATCTGCACCAAACTCTTGTTCCCATTAATGGATAAAAACCTACACCAATAACGCCGCTAAATATTGAACCTATAAAAAATCCATACCATTGTCTTAAGGTTCCGGCATCCATAAATAAAACATTTCTACCATTGCTCATTAAAACATTTGTAATACAAGCAATGGTAAAAATAGCTACAGCTAATGCAATGATGTAAGCTTTCCTATCAAAATCCTTAAATACTGTTTTTCTTTTTAAGATAAGTATTGCCGCAAATATTAAAAAGAAAACTATAACCATATAAGAAAAAGAACTTTTATTTAACCAGTATTTTGAAGGGTTATCATAAAACATAGTAAACAAAACTGCTATTGAAATTATTGTTACCAACACCAAAACGATATAGACCATCCATCTTTCTATTTTCCATGCGGGGGTAGATTTATCGCTCAAATGCCTAAAAGGATCACCGGCAGTTTCTGCCAACCCCCCACAGCCACAAACCCAACTGCAATACCATCGTTTGCCATAAAAATAAGTGAGTATAGGAGAGATAATAAAAATCATGGCTATGCCCATTACCAACATAAACGCACCAAGGTTGCCGCCACTTAGCATACCATCTATATTCCACTGGTCAGTAAAATAAAAGTTAAGCGGCCACATGTTTTTAATATCCTTGGTAAAATATTGTGGAGTAGGATTGAATTTTTCCAACAACTCAGGAATTAAAAAAGCAAATGCTGTTTGAAAAAACATGATGGAAGCGGTACGGAAAATCTGGTATTTACTGTGCCTGTTTTTGTACATAAATTTTATACCAAGCAGCAAAATAGCCAATGTATAAAATGTACCATATACAAACCATTGTGTAGCTTGTTTACCATTTAGCCGAAAACTTAGTGGGTCAAAAAAACGAACCAACCCGATATTTCCTTTTTCATTTAACCCTAAATATTGTGGATACCAATAAAGAATAACATAAAATGCAGTAAGTACTATACCCAATGCCCAGGCCCACAAACCACGGTTGGTAAGGCTTTTAAACATGACGCCAGTATTTTTTACACCTGCTGTTGTATTTTGATACAATCCTTTTGTGTACAATATGCTGCCAGTGGAAACAGTTAGAAAAAAAACTATTAATAAAAACGGATGATAGAACTGGTTAAACAAACCAATAATTATACTGATAAAAGATATGGTTATTAATGCCACACCAATTTTCATCTTGGCATTTAACCTCTCTGATGAAGGGTGGTTTGCAACTGAAAGTGACATGTCAAATTCCATGATAAAAAATATTTTTTAATGCAGTTCAATTATACTTTGTGTAAATGATTGTGTTCTTTTAAAAAAGCTGCTTCAAATTCCTTTTCAAACTTTTTAAAAAACTCAGGGTCAAAATTTGCTTTTTTAAATTCTTTTACAACTGTCTGAATCTTGGTTTTTTCATTTAGCCAATCATTACACACTTCATGCTTTATTCTAATTCCAAAACTATTTAAGCCTATAAATGCGTTCGTATTTTTATCCCACATTATTCTTAATCCTTTTTCTCCCTTAGCATCTTGCCACCAAAACCATTCATCATCATCCGTTTTTTCAGCAGGTATTAAACCATAGGTTTGATATTCCAAATCAAAAAACTTGGCACTGTTAAACCAATGTCCAGGCTGGTAATCTGCCTTTGTACCTACAATATTTTTTGCGGCCGTTTCGCCATGCATTTTGCCTGTGTACCAAACCTGTTCTATCGCTTTCCTACCTTCCATTGGGGTTTTAAATTGTACACAATCACCAACTGCAAAAACATTTTCAATATTTGTTTGAAAATTATTGTTGATTAGTATTCCTCTATCTGTTTCTATTTCGCTGTCTTGTACAAAAGAAATATTTGGACTGACTCCTACCGTTAATGCAACAAATTCACATTTAATTTCTTGTCCTGTATTTGTTATAACGGAAGAAACTTTCCCATTAACATCAGGTTTTAATTCTTTTAATTCTGTTGCTAATTGAAGATTTACTTTGTGGTGTTTAATTAACTTATTAATCATTAAACTTTCTTCTGCCGGCAAAATGTTGTTCCAAAAACTTTTTTCTCTTATTAAAAATGTTACTTCAATATTTCTGCTTAGCAACATTTCTACCGTTTCAATTCCTATTAAACCACCGCCTGCAACTACTGCATGTTTAATACAAATAGTATTTTTCTGCATAGTTTGCACATCCTGCAAATTATACAAACCCTGCACCCCCACTAAGTCTTGCCCCGGCCAACCAAACTTATTACTCTTGCTGCCCGTGGCTAATACCAGATAATCGTATTCCATTTTAACACCATTATCCAAAACAATAAAATTTTTAGTAGGTTCTATTTTTTGAACATGCGCCTGCAAAAGATTTATGCGATTTTTTTCCCAAAAATGATCTTCGTAAGGTTTGGTATGCTCTTGTTTCATGTGACCCATGTATATGTACATAAGGGCAGTGCGACTGTAAAAATATTTAGATTCGGAAGAGATAACCGTGATGTCAAAATCGCTTTTTTTGCGGATATGCCTTGCGCAAGTGATGCCTGCAATACCATTGCCAATGATGATCACTTTCTTAGACATGTTATCTGCTTATTGTGGTATATTAATTATTAATGACTGATAAATATATTAGGATTTTATTAGAAAGCAGTAAACAATTATTTTATTTTTGTTCGTTTAGCGACCAGTCATAATCTAAATAATCAATGTTTGCGCCCTCATTAATTTTGGTAGTGGTAAACTGGTTGATAAATGCAATTTTTGTTTTTCCTGTTTTAGTAAAATCCCCACTAAACCATTTGAAGATAGATGATAGTTGGGGCTTATCTGCAGATACTTTATTCTTCTCCTTATCAGCTAAAAAATCTTTTGACTGCTCATCTAATTGTTTATTAACCGTTTTACCTTCATAAGCTTCATTTAATAATTTAGGGCAACTATAAGATGCACAATTTATAGCGAAGTGCATACGTGGATCGTTGAATTGTTTGCGAAGAATTTTATGTTCAATGGTATTGAGGGTCATTTTTTTGCCATCTATTGAGAAAAACTTTTTATCCCACGCAGTATTTACGAATATAACAGGATTGGCTGCGCCCAAGTCTTTAATAGTTTTTACAGGATAATTATCAGCAATTAATTTTACAGTAAATGCATTGTAA
>JANPIF010000152.1:0-5304 GCA_031424845.1 Ferruginibacter sp. | reverse complement strand
TTGCAATGCTTCTTTTTTAGCTACCACCACACCTGTTCTTCCACTTAAAAATATCTTTGGTACATTAACCACCACATCGTTTTTAGATGCGGAATCTTTTATTTCGAAAAGCCATTCGTAAGATGGCATAATTGATTGTGGCACTACAGAACGTGGGTTAAATAAATGCATCAAATTCCAGTCAATACTTGGTTGCCTTGCACCCACATTTGTAAGATCTGGTCCTGTTCTTTCTGTTCCCATTACGGTGGATGTATTTTGCCAAACATTCATCCTTTTCAGATGAGCATAATCAGCCGCCATACCCGGTCTTGAGCCAAATACTTTATCCATGTCTACATTACGAACCTGTTGAGAGTGACAACCCACGCAGCCTTCTGCAACATATACATTTTTACCTGCCAATGCATCTCCATTTAATGGTAATGTATCTGGCAAGGGTGCATTGTTTTTTTGATTTTGCAATGCAGGCATAATAACCGTTACATAAGTAAGTGCTAAAAACAATAAACCTGCAATGGGGTATAATTTTTTATGATCGTTGAACACATTCATTTTATGAATTATTTTATTTAACTAAAGCAATAGGATCTGTTTCTTCAATGATGGATAACTGACTAAAAGCCTCTCTTTTTACATCAATAATTTCTACATCTTTTGTAACCATTTTATAAAAATTATAAGCGAAAATAAGGTGAGAGATAAACATTAAACTTCCACCAATTGCACGCCATACCCAGTATTCAAACATCATTGTTACGCTATCAATAAATGGTTTACTGTCCATCCACATCATACCTCTAAATGTAGCACCCAGCGATAACGGTACTACATAAAAAAGCAGCCCTATAAATGCTATCCAAAAGTGTGCACCTACTAAATGTTGTGGAGGTTCTTTACCGGTAAGTCTTGGTAGAATTGCATAAATGCCACCCCATAATGCAAATGTTATAATGCCGTAAAATCCTGCGTGGGCATGGGCTACTGTAAAATCAGTAAAATGCCAGAGCAAATTTGTAAATTTAAAGGCCTCTACTGTTCCCTGCATAGAAACCAAAAAATAATACACTACAGCTACAAAGAAAAAAGGCAAAGTGTAACTGTTTGAAATTTTATTCCAATGCCCTTTAAAGGTCATAGTAAAATTTATTGTCGCAGCTACTACGGGTATGATCATACCTGCACTTCCCACAATTGCCACTGTTTGCAACCACCATGGTATAGCACTAAAAATAAAGTGATGCGTACCTATAATAGTGTAAAAAATAATCTGTGTCCAAAATGCCAGGATGCCTAAACTGTATGCATAAATTGGCTTATTTATTTGTTGTGGAATAAAATAATACATTAATCCAAGAGTATATAATGTAAACCACATACCTACACCGGAGTGCATAAAATAACCCTGTGTAATTGTTTCACCAATTCCGTTTTGCCAAAAAGGTAAATAAGCTGTAAGTGCTACGATAATGGTAAATAAAATGGCAGAAACAATATACCAGTTTGAAATATAAATTTCTTTGGTAGTACGCTTTGCTACCGTCATAAAAAAGTTTATAAAAGTAAGAATCAAGGCAATGGCAAAAAATGCCATTACGGGCCAGGTGTATTCTCTAAATTCACCACCACCATTGCTTATGCCGGCCATTAGTGAAATGGATCCTGCAATAACCATTATGTTTGTGCATATCAATGCTATCCATCCAAACTTAACACTGTAAATTTTTGTATTGCTTACAGTAGGCACTACATAATAACCAAGTCCAATCATAGCAAGTGATGCCCATCCCCAAAAAACAATGTTGGTATGTACTGGTCTCAATCTCCCAAAACTTAACCAGCTTATATGATCTGCATCTGGTGCCACAAACTTTATTCCTAGATACTCGCCTATGCCTGTACCAATTACTAACCAAAATGCAGAGCAACCAATATACCACAGTATTAATTTTGTAATATCGGGATCCAATGTTGGCCTTGCAGTAGCTTTTCTCTTTGTTGCAGTATAATGTACAGCATGTTTGTCGCTAATATTATTTAAGATTCCTTTTGAATCATCCGGTTTTTCTGTGCCGGAGAGTTCATTGTGTGTAAGGTTAAAATCAGGCTTACGTTCTTTTTTTATTAGCTCTTCTTCAAGGTCATGATCATCAATATTTTTTAAATAATCTGCAAACTGAAATGCTTCTTTTCTCTTATTGGTGTTTGCATAATTTTTTATGGCATTATTTGCTTTGGCCAAAGCAAAAGCAACTGCTAATAAAATGGGTATAAGCAGCAATACTATTGTGATAATAATACCTGGTTGGCTTGTCAACGATTTTGTTGTCTTGGCAGTTTGTGCAATAATATCTTGAGAATAAATAAAAAAAATGGAAATTAAACCAATCAACTTTTTTGATGTATTACATCTACCATCACCTTTACAATTTCCACAGCATTTTTTATTTTTCATTTTTATAAATGCTTGTATTTGATTTCTATCAAAATTTTTTAAATACTCATAAAACTTTAGAGATGAATCTTGTTTTTTCCATTCATTATTTTCTTTTACTTGTTGTTTAAAATTGAAATAAAGTTTTCCAATTATAATTAGCAAAGGCACAATAAGTATCATGGCAAAAAGAAATAGTCCAAATGAATTATTGTTTGCGTTAATAATATTATCTGCCTTTTGAGCGGTAGTAACGCTATTTAAAAAGAGAAATAATGCAACAACTGAAATTATTTTTTTATACATGTCGATATTATTTATAATAACACTTATTATATTGTCAAAATTTGATGGAGTGAATTTTTTTTAGAGCGCAAAGATGATATAACGTAAGGCATCCCTTAATGACGGTCGTCAAAAGAGCAGATGATTGGAATCATCTAATATTACTTTGTATAATCAAGTTGTATTCTGGTTGAATAATTATTTTCAAAAAATCATTCAACCTCAAACCTGCCGGTTACTTTTTTAATTTTAATTCTATACATAATATATTTAACTCTGTTGCTATCATCTAAAACTGTTGTAACCGCATGTTCATGCGCATGTACAGTAGTACTGGTAAGCATAGAAAAAAATCTTTCAGAAAATACTTCTCTTCCTTTCTTGAAAGCTTTATCTTTTAATTCTTCAAATTTACCTTCTACAATTACACTTTGCCAATTCCGCATATCTATCATTTTATCTACTTCAAAACAAACGTTAGGATTTTTTCTCAGCAATTTTAATTTTTTGCCCGCATTGGTTTGTGCGTAAATATATTCGCCATCATACGTATATGTTGTAGGTACAATGTAAGGCGTATCACCATCAGTGCATGCAAGTCTGCCCACTACTTGGCTACTTAATAAATTGTTTATTTGTGTATTGTTTAATTCTCCTAACATGATGATTAATTTTGCACAAAAATATCTTTAGTGCAAATAGATAATAATGATTGTAATCATGCATTGGATTGATAGTACTCAGCAATAACTTTAAATATGTATTAAGTTCAATTTAAAAAGCGTTACTTAGTCAATTAAAATTAACATCAAGTATTCTAAGAAAGAGAAAATAGTGTAGGAACGAGGGTGGGGGAGTAATAAAAAAATTGAAATTATTGAATTTCAATTTTTTTATACCATTATATATTTTATAGAATTTAAAGTTGCTTAAAGAAGGATTATTCTTTGTGTAAAGGAACTTATTTTATCCAATTAAATTCATATTCAAGTGGCGCTTTAATATTTCTTTCTGCTACCCTCCTAAATCTATCAGGAAGTTTCATAAGGTAATCTCTGGCTTTTTCACCATGCTCACTAAGGTTAGCAATATTTCCAATATTCCATTCTACAATAAGAGATTCTAATATATTTGTATAATCCCAACTAGTATAAACGCCCAACCTTTGAGCTGCATCGCTGAAATGGGAATAAGTGGTTCCGATTTTTTCTCCGGCTTGTCTTAAAAAATGTGCAGGCATTACGATTTTTCTACGCATCATTGTTTCAAATGCCAGCATCATTTCATTTGGATCAATTTCAAAAATCTTTGTAACAAAACTTTTATAGGCTTTAGCATGTCTTGCTTCATCAGATGCAATTACACCACATATTTTTGAGAGTTGTGGGCTGCCATGTTTTTTTGCTAATGATGCAGTACGACGATGGGATATATTAGTAGCCAGTTCTTGAAAGGAAGTGTATACGAAATTTTTATATGGATCTCTTCCTGTACCAATATCAAAACCATCGGCTATTAAATATTGAGTACTTATTTCCATCTGCCTCATGTTAATTCTACCGGATAAATATAAAAATTTATTCAGTAAATCACCGTGCCTGTTTTCTTCTGCAGTCCACATTCTCACCCACTTTGCCCATCCCTGTGGCTCATCTTTACTTACCCCTTCAAGGTCCATTAACCAGCTTTCATAAGTGGGTAAAGCTTCTTCAGTAATAACATCACCTACCAGTACTGCCAAGTAATCGTATGGCAATTCTTTGCATTGTAATTGAAGTTCTTTAAATTCAGTAGTAAAATTTTCAGTAGAGGTATCTGGTAGAAAATCTGTGGGTTGCCAATTTGTATCTATTTCCTTCAAATATTCTGAAATGATAGATTCAATATCCTTCCCCAAAAAATTCATTACCTCAACTTTATTTTGTTTTATATGTATATCAGTTGTCATTATTTGTTGTTATATGTTTCTTCTTTTACTCAGTAAAAATCTTATCAAAAATACATCAATTTTGTATAGTGTTTGTTACAACATATTGTATGTCAAATTACTTTAATGCAATGCATGTGAAACATTGCGAAATAAATTTTGTAACATAAACCATTATCATTTTTCTCTGAAGATGGATGTATAAAATAATTGCAAATGCTAAGCCAAACAGTAGCTTGGTTTACATTGTTATCATGTAAGCATTAAATTTAAAGTTGAAGTGTCAGTCATCAATTTCATTTTAGAAAATGGAATTCGACTATCTTCTTGTTATTGAAACCGTATAATAAAATACAGCATAAAAAAACCTCCCAAATTTTGGGAGGTTATATTTTAAACATTTAGTAAATTATTCACCTTTTGTTTCTTCAGTAGATTTTGTTTCTGTACCTGCTTCATCGCTTGTAAATTTAGCTTTTAAATCAGCCAGTGCACCAAGATCTCCAAGGGTAGTTTTTTCTACTTTTGCCTGAATGCTTTTTACAGCCTTCTTAGTAGTTTCTACTTCCGCTATTTTTTATTTCAATTACAATTGTATATCTTGTTCTTTTTATTGATACCACAAACATTTATTGATAAATACAAAGCGTTTATAGTT
>JANPIF010000151.1:0-6773 GCA_031424845.1 Ferruginibacter sp. | reverse complement strand
AAAAGAACAAAATAGCAATGACAAAGAACTTAAAAATTTGTTGTCAGATATTGAAAAGTCTTGGAAAGAAGATTATGCATTTAGAAACAAACCAGCCATTAACAAATTGAAGCAAAATGGTAGTATATCATATTATATAACTCCTTCTATTGGATACAGAACATTTGGTAAAAGAGACTATGTAAAACGTACTTCCGGTAATGTTAATAGTTTTTCAAATGCCGCTTTAACCGGCGATAGAAAATTAGATGATGAAGCCGCATTAAACCTTGAAATAGGAGCGGCATTCCAATATAGGGCTTCTAAAACAGTACGTATAAAAACGGGCATACAGGGAAATTACACAAATTACATTTCCAGAGTAACATCTCTAGGGCATCCAACTCAAATTGCCTTAGATGTGAGCAATTCCACTCCTTTATATGCTGCATCAAATTACTCAGCAGCATCCGGCAGTAGTATTTTAAACAAAACCACCATTCAAGTTTCTTTACCAATAGGTGCAGATGTAAAAATAGCAGGAAAAGACAAAATTAACTTGTACGTTGGTGCTACTTTACAACCAACCTATTTATTAAAAGGAAGTGGGTATGTATTGTCATCAGATGCAGGTTATTATGCAAGTGAACCATCTTTGATGAGAAAATTAAATTTAAATTCATCCATTGAAAGTTTTATCAGTTTTAAACCTTCTGAAGGTGTTATCATGACAGTTGGACCACAACTGCGTTACCAGCTATTTTCCAGTTTTAAAAACAACTATAATTATTCTGAAAAATTATACAATGTTGGGATAAAACTTGGTATTTCAACTTCTTTTTAATTTTATATATATTCGATTAATATCATTGACGGTATATAAATTGTTTCCAATACACTCAATTTAAATAATTGCTACTTGGCATCTATTTATTTTTCACAAAGATTGTGACATTCTTTGCCTTTTTTATTTTAAAGAAATATTTATAATGGCTAATTTTGAACATATGGTAAATCGTTTATTATTGGCTGTTTTAATTTGTTTCTCAGCATGCAATGCTAAAAATGAAACTGAGGTTGATAGTGTGACATCTTCAACTCCACAGATAATTATTGGCGACACAGTTAGTAATTTTTTTCCTGTAACATCATATTTAAAGGGAGAAATATATGGGATAAAAAACATAGGCATTACACCAATAAAAAAAACTACTATAAATAATAAAACTGATTCTGCTTGGGTACAGATAAATGATTTCGATGAAACATTTGCTGCTTTCTTATATCCTGTAATAGATACAGCAAATCTTAAAGATATTTTTACTGAAAAACGCTTTTTAGATCAAACCTTAAATGCATTTACTTTTACTTACGACCCTCAAAGCAATAAAGCGGATACATTTGCTTTTAAACATTGGGACGTGTATGTGGACCCGGAAACAAATAATGTTAAAAGAATTTATCTTGCCAAAACAGTAGATGCGCAAACTGATTTAAAACTTTTTTGGGAGAGCGGAAAATGGTGCAAAATTATTACAGTAAAAACATTGAACGGCAAACCATCCATCGCAAAAGAAGAAAAAATATCCTGGAGTTACGATTAACAAATGACACAAAAAGAATTTTCTGCCATATCATCTACTATACCTACTCAACCCGGTATATACAAATATTACAATGCTGCTAACGAACTTATTTATGTAGGAAAAGCAAAACACCTTCGTAAAAGAGTAAGCAGTTATTTTAATAAAATGAAAACCAGCTACAAAACAGCTGAGTTGGTAAATCGCATTCGCAAAATAGAATTTACCATAGTAAATACAGATCAGGATGCTTTTTTATTGGAAAATTCTCTCATTAAAGAACATCAGCCACTTTTCAATATTAATTTAAAAGATGATAAAACTTACCCATACATTGTTGTAAAAAACGAACCTTTTCCAAGAGTGTTTTTAACAAGGAGAAAAATAAAAGATGGGTCTCAATACCTCGGTCCATTTACTTCTGTAGGCAAAGTAAGAGACCTACTTAATTTTATAAAACAAAATATACAACTACGTACCTGCAAGCTTAATCTCACTGACAGCAATATTGAAAAAGGTAAATTTAAAGTTTGTCTCGAATATCATTTAGGTAACTGCAAAGGTCCGTGCGAAGCACTACAAAGTAGAGAGGACTACAACGAAGGTATATCTCAACTGAAAGATTTATTAAAAGGAAATCTAAACCCTGTAATAAACAATTATAAAAATAAAATTAAGGAACATGCTACAAATATGGAGTTTGAAAAAGCAGCCATTTACCAGCATAAAATTGAACATTTAAAATTATACGAATCTAAATCAAGTGTAGTAAATACCAACACCGGTACGGTAGATGTGTTTACCATTTTAGAAGAAGGAGATACAGCTTATGTAAATTATTTAGCGGTAAATAATGGTAGCATTATTCAAACAAAAACCATTACACTACAAAAAAAATTAGATGAGACCGCCGCAGAAATTCTTGCATTTGCTGTAGCACAATTGCGACAGGTATTTGAAAGCGAAGCAAGAGAAATCATTTTACCGTTTGATGTTGATTACGTAGAACCCAATACAAATATTACAGTGCCAAAAGGAGGGGACAGAAAAAAATTACTTGATCTTTCACAGAAAAATGTAAATTATTTTAAAGCAGAATTGCATGCAAAGAAATTATTAAAGTTGGAAGATAAAACAGAGGGTGAAAAATTATCTGTATTAAAACAATTACAGGAAAATTTGCAGTTGAAAGAATTACCTGTTCATATTGAATGTTTTGACAACTCTAATTTTCAGGGTAGTTATCCTGTTGCAGCAATGGTTTACTTTAAAAACGGAGAGCCCAGTAATAAAGATTACAGACATTATAATATTAAAACCGTTGATGGTATAAATGATTTTGCCTCTATGGCAGAAGTTGTATACAGGCGCTACAAGCGACTTACAGACGAAGGCACACCATTACCACAATTAGTTATTATAGATGGCGGTAAAGGACAGTTAAGTTCTGCCATGGAAAGTATTGATAAACTAAACCTGCGTGGAAAATTAACTTTAGTTGGACTTGCTAAAAATAAAGAAGAGATATTTTTTGATGGAGATACTGAATCTTTACTATTACCATGGGATAGTGAAAGCCTAAAACTGATTAGAAGAATTAGAGATGAAGTGCATCGTTTTGGTATAACTTTTCATAGAAACAAAAGAAGCAAGGGGACTTTTAAAAATGAATTGGAAGGCATAAAAGGTATTGGAAAACAAACGGCAGATTTATTACTTAAAGAATTTAGATCTGTAAAAAAGATAAAAGAAGCCAGTGATGCTGATATTGAAAAAATAGTAGGAAAGGCAAAATTAAAAATGATAAGAGAACAATTGAAAAGCGAAATATAATTTCTTTTTATTAATAACTTTTATCCTCAATTGTATCTTTTATTGCTAAGTAACTCAAGTATCTTTCTTCGGAAATAATCCCATCATTAAGAGCGGCTTTTACAGCGCAACCAGGTTCATTAAAATGTTGGCAATTATTAAATTTACAGTCGTTCATTACAGCTCGCATTTCAGGATAATATTGCGCCAATTCATTTTTGGGTACATCCACCAATCCCATTTCTCTTATGCCGGGCGTATCAATAATGCTTCCGCCAAATGGGAGATCAAACATTTCTGCAAAAGTGGTGGTGTGCATTCCTTTCCCACTCCAGTCGCTTACTGCAAGTGTTTTAAGAGACAGATCAGGAAAAACATAATTAATAAAGGTCGATTTTCCTACACCGGAATGTCCGCTCAATAAGGTTATTTTATCTTTTAATAAATCTTTTACTTCTGTTGTCCCAATATTTTTTTCAATGCTCATCAGCATTATTTTATACCCAATTGCCTCATAATTTTTCTTGGCCAGTTCAAATTTTTCCTGCTCTTTTTCTTTGTATAAATCTGCCTTATTAAATACAATAATAGCAGGTACTCTGTATGCTTCGGACGTTATTAAAAAACGATCTATAAAACCAAATGAAGTTTTGGGATCTTTTAATGTTGCAAACAATAATGACTGGTCTAAATTGGCTGCAACAATATGGTGTAAATTTTTATTGTGAGGAGAGATTCGGTTAATGTAATTTCTTCTGTCATATATTTTTGAAATTACAAGATTACCTTCCACAACTTCTTCATCATCTATTTCTACAATATCTCCAACGGCTATTGGATTGGTAGATGTAATACCCTCAATTTTTAATTTACCTTTTAGGCGTGCATTTACAAATTCGCCTTCTGTATTTTTTAAAATATACCAACTTCCTGTAGATCTGTAAACGGTTGCCTTCATAACTGCAAGGTAAATAAAGGTTATGGAAACTTTCTAAAAACGAGGTAACGCAATAATATTTCTAATAATAAAAAAAATGCAGCGCCTATGGCAAAAGGTAAAAACTTATTGGTAAACTTTGTAGTAGTTGTAATTTCCACCTTGCTTTTTTCTAGTTCATCTATGGTTTCATAAATACCCGCTAGTCCCATATTATCTTTTGCACGGAAGTATTTGCCGCCGGTTTCTCCTGCAATTTGTTTTAACAGCTTTTCATCTATTGAAACCTTAACTGACTGCATTTGAACTCCCAAGGGCGTTTGCACAGGTTGTGGTGCAAGCCCATCTGTACCTACGCCAATAGTGTACACTTTAATTCCAAATGCTTTGGCAATTTCTTTGGCGGTTTTAGGGTCAATCAATCCGCCATTGTTTTCACCATCTGTAAGTAGTACTACAATCTTGGAAGTTGTTTTAGTACTCCTTAATCTATCTACACTGGTACTTAAACCTGAGCCAATGGCAGTTCCATCTTCCAACAAACCACTGTGTATATTTTGAATAGCTGATACCAATACATTTTTATCAGTAGTAAGCGGGCATTGTGTAAAACTTTCGCCGGAGAAAATAACAATCCCAATTCTATCGGTGGGCCTTCTGTTTACAAAATCGATGGCTACATTTTTTGCAGCTTCCAATCTGTTTGGTGTAAGATCTTGTGCGGTCATACTACCACTTACATCTATACATAATACAATATCAATACCTTCTCCTTCTGTATTTTTTTCTTCGTTTTTTGTCTGTGGATTTGCCAGTGCAGTTATTAAAAATGCCAAACAAAATATTCTGCAAATGAATGGCAAGTGCCTGAAAGATGATTTCCATGTACCAAGTCCTTTTGCGGCTGTTGTAGATACTTGTATAGATGCGCTCCTGCTATTGTTTGTTTTTACATACCAAAATAGTAGAATTGGAATAAGTAAAAGCAACGCAAAAAAATACGGCTGGGAAAATTCAATATTTGTAAAATAATCAAAAAGCAAATCTTAATCTTTTTTAGTTCGTGATATTTCTATTTCTTCTATTACCGTTTTTAAATAATTTAATGATGCTTCATTTTCTGTAAATGATGAGTGGTATTTTGCAAATTTTACTGCATCGCCTGTAGCCAGTGCTTCTGAGGCATGTGTGGCAGTTTCTGCTTTTAATTCGTGCGATTTCAATTTAGATAAAATTTCCTGTGTTGTTTTATTTTGGTAATTCTGGTTAAATGTTCTGCCATAATAATTGCGCAATACTTCTGCCAGTTTCGTATGATATTCTTTTACTGCCACACCGCCTTGTTCATTTAATTTTCTAAGATCTGCAAGTGCCTGCATAGCTTCCTCATATGCACCTTTGCTGCTAACTACAATTGGATCTTTCTTTTTCTTCTTGAAGTATCTATATAAAACATACAGCAAAATAAGCAACAACAAAATGCCAACTGCTACTATAATCCAAAAATAATCGGTGTAAGCTACTTCAATAATCGTTTTAATATCCCTTGGTTGCTCGCCCTTATCAAGAGCCATGTAGCCTACATTTACTTTTATTTGATCTGTAGATAATAATTGGGATGCAGTATTTAAATGGCTGATTCTATAAGCCAACCCTGGAAAAGTAAAACTACCTGAATCGAAACTTGTAAAGATGATGGTGTACTGCCACACATCTGCTCCGGCTTGTGTTTTACCATTGCCACCATTTTTTTGTAGTATCTCAAAATGGGGAATAGAATCAGGTACAACTAAATTAACAGCATATTCTGCAGAAGGAAGATCGATGGTAAGAACGTAGGTGATGCGTTCTCCAATTAAAATATCTTTTTTATCAACTGTTGCCCTCACAGCCTGAGAAAACGCAGCAGCCCCACTTATTAAAAAAACAAAAACAATAAATAATTGTTTAAAATATGTTGTGTATAATTTTCTCATGCCCTTATGTTACTTTCTTTTTAAAAAGAATTTTTGTAAAATCTTTACATAATCATCATCCGTTTTCACATGCAATAAATCTGCTCCTGCCTGTCTAAAATATTTTGTACATATATCTGTTTGGGCAAAAAAGTATTGTGAATAATTGTGCCGCACCATTGCATCATCACTATCTATCCATTTTACTGCGTTACTTTCTGCATCTTTTAATTGCAATAATCCTGCCTGTGGTAATTGCATATCCATTTTATCATATACTTTAATACCAATTACATCATGTTTTTTTCCAATTACTTTTAAATCATTTTCGTAACCTACTGCCAGAAAATCGCTTAAAATAAAAGCTATACTTTTTTGCCTGGTGGTATTGTTAAAATACTTTATCGCTTCATCAAGGTCAGTTCCATTTGATGTTGGTTGCAAGCCTAATAATTCTCTTACAATATACAAAGCATGTGGCCTTCCTTTTTTGGGTGGAATATATTT
>JANPIF010000150.1:0-1129 GCA_031424845.1 Ferruginibacter sp. | reverse complement strand
GTACAAATGTAGTGGGAGGTGTAACGCCAAACAAAGGTGGATCGCAGCATTTGGAGCGTCCGGTTTTTAATACAGTTGCAGATGCGGTAAAAACCACCGGTGCTAATGTGAGTATTATTTTTGTACCACCAGCATTTGCAGCAGATGCTATTATGGAGGCTGCAGAAGCAGGAATTGGATTGATAGTTTGTATTACAGAAGGTATTCCTGTGGCTGACATGGTGAAGGTGAAAAATTATTTAAAAGACAGTGATAGCAGATTAATTGGTCCAAACTGCCCTGGAGTAATAACGGCTGATGAATGTAAAGTAGGTATTATGCCTGGTTTTATTTTTAAGAAAGGTAGAATTGGAATTGTATCGAAAAGTGGAACGCTTACTTACGAAGCGGCTGACCAGGTTGCAAAAGCAGGACTTGGAATTTCTTCTGCTATTGGTATTGGTGGGGATCCTATTATTGGGACAACTACCAAAGAAGCTGTTGAACTTTTTATGAATGATGATGAAACGGATGCTATTGTAATGATTGGTGAAATTGGTGGCGGTATGGAAGCAGAAGCAGCAGAATATATTATGAGTACCGGCAATAAAAAACCTGTTGTAGGGTTTATTGCAGGACAAACAGCGCCTCCAGGCAGACGTATGGGTCATGCGGGTGCAATTGTAGGTGGAGAAGACGATACCGCTGCTGCAAAAATGAAAATAATGGCTGCATGTGGAATACATGTAGTGGCTAGTCCTGCAGATATTGGTAAAACAATGGCGGAAGCTTTGAAAGGGTAATATTTAGATAACAAAATAAAATTCTTTTTGATCAATAAAGGCTGCACTTTTGCAGCCTTTATTGTTTTATAGCAAACACACACACATTTATCTACAAAATTTAAACCCCCTAAAATGAAAAAAATTTTTACATTAATTCTTGCTGGACTTATTTTTAATTATTCTTTTAGTCAAACCTTGGTAGAATTTAATTTCAATTCTGTTCCTCCAGATGCAATGACATCAACAGGTTCCAACGTCGCATCTACTGGAACAGGTGCAATAGCAAATATTGGAGGAGTTGTAGGGAGTTTTGCTTCAGGTTCCGGAAGTACTGATCCTGCAACAGTCGATAACACCGGATTATC
>JANPIF010000149.1:0-2211 GCA_031424845.1 Ferruginibacter sp. | reverse complement strand
ATTAGAGGTTACCAAAGTTTTGTTATCTCATTTACATAAAGATCATTCAGGCGGCGTAAGTAAAGAAGATAAAATATTAGGCAATCATTTTTTAAGTTTTCCACAGGCTAATTATTATGTAAATAAAGATGAATATGCTTTTGCTATAGAAAAAGGAAGCCCATCATACACCCCAGCAGAATTTGAATTATTAGCCAACGCTGGCAATGTAATTTTTACTGAAGGCAATGGTATAATAGATGACTATATTTCGTACGAAGTTACTGGTGCTCATAGCCCATTTCACCAAACATTTATGATAAAAGAGGATGGCGAAAAAATATTTTTTGGCGGAGATGTAGCACCTCAATTGCAGCAAATGAAAAGTAGGTTTATAGCCAAGTACGATTATGATGGAAAAATGTGTATGGAGTTACGCCAGCAATGGTGGCAACAAGGCCAGCAGGAGCATTGGACATTTTTATTTTATCATGATATAAAAACGCCATTCGTTGCTTTTTAAAAATGATTACAAACAAAAAGAGGTTATCTCATAAAATGAAATAACCTCTTTCTGTTTTTTAACAGTATTATTATTGCGGTCTCATTCTGCCACCTCTCTGCAATCTACCACCACCATTATTTCCTTCATTTTTACGTTGCTGTCTCATTTGCTTCAAACGCTCTACTAATTTTTTTCTAAACTCAGCATCTTGCCTGTAAAAATTATTGCTGCGCTCATTACCAAGTATCCTGGTAAAATTTCCCTGGTATTTTTTCTTTACATTAAGCACCGCCTGTTGTCTATCAAGCTCACCACTATTACCGGCATTTATATTCTGTAAGTCTGCTTCGTACTGCGCATGTACCGGCCAAAATTTTTGTGCTTCATCTGTAGTAAGAGAAAGTTGTTGACTTATATACGCAACATACAATGCTTTTATCTTCTCTTCTTTTTTAGGATTTTGATCCATGCCTCCAACATCATTTTGTGCCGAGGCAGAGAAAATCGCTAACCCAAAAGATATATATAGTATAAATTTTTTCATTTTTTTTTAATTTAGATTCTTCTCCTTAAGATAATTTTCCAATGCATTTTCATCCAACAAATAATCTGATGCTTCCGGCAAGGTAGTTTCGTCATCTGTACTTGCAGCTACCAATGCTGCATTAACATCTTGCCCGGCCTGTTGCAAATATTTTTCTATATCCTTGTCAGATACGCTTTCCAACTCTTTATCAAAAGTGCCTGTTTTTATAATTTTTTGTGCATCATTTATTGCAGTTTGTACAGAAATTTCTTCAGCTACTTTTATATCATTTCTATCTACAGTATTTATAATGGTTAAACCTAACAAACCTGTTATAACCGCTGCTGCCGCATATTTAAAAACAGACCTTGCACGGCTCATATTTATAACTTTTGCAACAGGTTTTTCCTCGCCTGCAAAAGCAAGTTCCTCAAAATAATATTTGGGTGCAGTAAAAATATTTTTATTTCCAATACTTGCAACTAAAGTTGATTGCTCATTTGTTTCTGCAAATATTTCAGTCTCTTCATGCTTTATTTTCTGTAAAATAGTAGCAGTTAAATTTTCAAAATATCCTTGGGGTACGGTAAATTTATTTTCAGAACCTGTTAATGCATCTGCAGCTATTCTTGCTTTAAGTTCAGCATCAATACCTGCAAAATAACCAGCATCTACCTTATAAACATTTAAGAAAGGCACATTGGCTACAACCTCACTTAAAGTTTTCAATTCATTCAATATATCTTCCCTTCTTTTCATTACTTATTCAGACTAAAATTTTACCCTTTCGTTTAATTATTTAAAATATATTCTTCAATTTTTTTCACTGCGTGGTGGTAACTCGCTTTTAATGCGCCCTCACTTGTTTCCAATACCATACTCATTTCTGCATAAGGCATTTCATCATAGTAGCGTAGGTTAAAAACCGCCTTCTGTTTCTCGGGCAATTTTTGTACCGCAAGTTGCAGTTTCCACTCCAGTTTATTCCCATCAAAATTTGTATCTGCTTTCACTTTATTGCTTAGTCCAGTTTCCTCATCACTCATAGAAACCGTGCTTCGCTTTTTTTGCTGCTCTAAAAAAGTTAGGCTTTCATTGGTGGCTATTCTATAAAGCCAGGTATATAGCTGACTATCTTCTCTAAAATTTGCCAACCCTTTCCATGCCTTCACAAACATATTTTGCAAAACATCATTGGCAT
>JANPIF010000148.1:0-39686 GCA_031424845.1 Ferruginibacter sp. | reverse complement strand
CGGCAAAAAGGGTAATAAGTTGTAATCCTTGGGGTGGGCATGGGTATGACCCTGTACCTTGATAAAGTTCAAAATAGAGACATGAGCAAAAAAAACCGATACAATATGCATCGGTTTTTACTGGAGATTAAATCGGAACTTCTAACAACTATGATTATAAAATAGTTTTATCCATTCTATAAAATACTTTATATAAAATCAATTAAATCTTTGTTCAATCTTTCTTTTTCAGTAAACCACAAACCATGTGGTGCACCTTCGTAAATTATATATTTCGCACCCGGTATTAAATTGGCGGAGCGATTACCCGTTGGTTCGATCGGAACAGTTTTATCAGCATCGCCATGTATTATGAGTGTAGGTACATTAATGGTTGTTACATCTGCCCTAAAATCAGTAGATGAAAATGATTTTGCACATTCTATAGTAGCAATTGGGGATGCATGCATGGCCGTGTTGGCACACTGTTGCAATAATGCATCGCTTACCGTATGGCTTAATAATGATACCCCAAAAAAATCTTTATTAAACCCTTCTAAAAATGCTGGTCTATCATCAGTCATTTTTTTACCCATGCCATCAAAAACTTCTTGCGGTACACCATCAGGATTGTCATCCGTTTTTAGCATGTATGGTACAACTGCACTAATTAATACTACTTTGCTCACTTTTGCCCCACCGTATAAAGAAAAGTATTTTGCAATTTCACCACCACCCATTGAGAAACCTACAAGGGTAATATTTTCTAATTGTAATTCGTCAATCACAGCTTTTAAATCTGAAGCCAAAGTATTGTAATCGTAAGGTCCAATAGGTTTATCAGAATGTCCAAAGCCTCGTCTATCATATGTTATGCAACGTAAACCTTGTTGTGGCAATTGTGTTATCTGATATTCCCACATAGCACCACTTAATGGCCAACCATGTATAAAAAGTACAGTTTTTCCTTTACCTAAATCTTCATAATATAAGTTTACCACTTCCCCATTGCTTTGTGTTGATTTTATAAAAGCCATAAAATGTTCTTAAATGTTGAATGGGTTATAAACATCAAAGATGGAGCCGATAAATTTTAAACGCTATAACTGTGCTCAATCAAATTAACGTAGAATTTTTTACGCTAAAAAAAGCCATTCCGAGGAACAGCTTTTCTAATTAATTTTTTTATGGTAAATTATCCTTTTTCGAAACGTTCTGCCACTTTATCCCAGTTTACCACATTCCAAAATGCCTCTAAATAAGCCGGACGCTTGTTTTGGTATTTTAAATAGTATGCATGTTCCCACACATCACAACCCAAAATAGGAGTCCCTTTTACTTCAGCAACATCCATCAATGGATTATCTTGGTTGGGTGTTGAACTTACTTCCAACTTGCCATCTTTTACATTTAACCAAGCCCAACCGCTACCAAAACGAGTAATACCTGCTGCATTAAATTTTTCTTTAAATGCATCAAATGTTCCAAACGCTGAATCAATTGCTTCTGCTAATTTTCCTGTGGGCTTTGCGCCATTGTTATTTTTTAAAGAATCCCAAAAGAATGTATGGTTCCAATGTCCACCACCGTTGTTACGCACAGCAGGGCTAATAGTTCCTGCAACTTTTACCAATTCTTCAATGGATTTATTTTCGTTATCAGTGCCTGCAATTGCTTTATTTAAATTATCAACGTAAGCCTGGTGGTGCTTATCGTGGTGTATTTTCATAGTTTCGGTATCAATATGTGGTTCTAATGCTTCGTAAGCATACGGAAGCGGGGGAAGAGTAAATGCCATGGTATAAATTTTTATTGGTTTAAAATATTTGTGTTGCAAAATTAAAGCCTAAAAAGGAAAAGGATATAAAAATTTCTGCATCTGAAAAACCCTCACCTTCGACTATTTTAGGAAGAGAAGCCTGACTTCAATTGTGTATAGTTGCTTAAAAATTTGAACTTTTCTTTTTTAAACGTACTCTACAGTATAATAAATACTTTATTCAATAGATTTATTTTCGGAAGATTTAGGAGGACGTTTGCCTTTAAAAAACTCCTTCATCAATGCAGCACATTCTACCTGTAAAACCCCGCCTACAATAGTTGTTTTTGGGTGAAATGGATTTACATCACCCGTATATTTTCGGTAACTGTTTTTATCATCCGGCGCACCAAAAACCACTTTACCAATTTTGCTCCAATACAATGCTCCGCAACACATAAGGCATGGCTCAATGGTTACATATAAAGTAGCATCAGGAATATATTTACTGCCTAGGGAATTGTAAGCTGCGGTAAGAGATAATATTTCGGCATGGGCGGTGCTATCATTTAGCAACTCAACCTGGTTATGAGAACGGGCAATAATTTTATCAGCAATTACTAATATAGCACCAATAGGAACTTCATCTTTTTCAAAAGCAATGGCTGCTTCTCTTAATGCAAGGCGCATATATTGTTCATCGTTCATCGTTACTTTGCTTAACTTTAAAAACAAATTTAGTTTAAATGAATACAACAGAAGCTACTGAAAAGATGAGGCGTTATTTTGAAACAGGAATAACTAAAACCTATGCATTTAGAAAAGAACAATTACAAAAATTAAAAGCTACCGTACAGAAATATGAAGTAGAAATATTTGAAGCACTGTATAAAGATTTACGGAAGAGCAAAGAAGAAAGTTACATATCTGAAAACGGATTTTTTTTAGCGGAAGCGAGCAGTACCATTAAACGTTTAAGAGCTTGGATGGCGCCACAAAAAGTTGGAACAAACTGGTTTAATTTCCCCTCTAAAAGTTTTGTAATGGCAGAGCCCATGGGTGTTGTGTTAATCATTAGCCCATGGAATTACCCTTTCAATTTATTATTTACGCCGCTTATTGGAGCTATAGCTGCAGGAAATTGTGTGGTAGTAAAACCATCTGAAATGGCGCCTGCAACTACTGCCATTACCAAAAAAATAATTGAAGAAACGTTTGACACGGAATATATTTTATTTACCGAAGGTGATGGTGCAACTGTAGTGCCTGAGCTGATGAACAACTTTGTATTTGACCATGTTTTTTACACTGGAAGTACAGCCGTTGGAAAAATTATCTATGAGCTTGCTGCAAAAAATTTGGTACCTGTTACTTTGGAGCTTGGTGGTAAAAGCCCATGTGTAATAGAAAGCGATGCTGATATAAAAATAGCAGCCAAGCGAATAACTATGACAAAGTTTTTAAACGCCGGACAAACATGTGTAGCGCCAGATTATTTATTGGTACATGAAACCGTTAAAGAAAAACTTGTAGCCGCTATTATAGAAAATATTAAAAGGTTTTTTAGTGATGATGTGCAGAAAGCAGATTTTTTTGGGAGGAAAATAAATGAAAAACAATTTAGCCGAATTGAAAAATATGTAACCAATGGTACAATATTACATGGTGGAAAAACAGACAAAAGTGATTTGTATATTGAGCCAACATTATTACAGATAAATGATACAAATAATGCAGTGATGCAGGAGGAAATTTTTGGCCCCATTTTGCCCATTATATCATTTATAAATATGCAGGATGCTGTAAAAATTATAGAGAAAAATAAAAACCCCTTAGCATTTTATTTGTTTACAGCATCTAAAGAAAAAGAAAGCAGTTGGTTAAATGCAGTTGCTTTTGGCGGAGGATGTATTAATAATGCTGCACTGCATTTAGCAAATGATAAATTACCTTTTGGTGGAAGAGGTGCAAGTGGAATGGGAAACTATCATGGTAAATTTAGTTTTGATACCTTTAGCCACAAAAAAGCCGTAATGAAAACACCTACTTGGTTTGACCCTTCCATAAAATATCCTCCATTTACAAACCGCTTAAGTTTGTTTAAAAAAGTAATGAAATAATTATGACTACCAGACAACGATTTTTAAAAATAGTATATCCATTATTTGCATTTTTTAATAGAATTTTAAAAAGAAACCAGGGTATTTTTTCTTCAAAAAAAACCGCCATCCAATCTTTTTACAATTTAAAATCTACTTTAACGCATGGTGAAGAATATAATTTTGCGCAATTAAAAAATAAAAAAGTTTTAATTGTAAACACAGCATCTGATTGTGGCTATACGGCACAATATGCAGATCTTGAAAAATTATTTGAATTGCATAAAGATAAACTGGAGGTAATTGCTTTTCCGGCAAATGATTTTCAAAAACAGGAAAACAGAGATGACCATGCCATTGCAGATTTTTGCAAACATAATTATGGAATCACCTTTCCGCTTATGCGTAAAAGCAAAGTAGTAGTACATTCTACCCAAAATAAAGTGTATGAATGGTTAACTGATAAAGAAAAAAACGGATGGAACACCAATGAACCCACATGGAATTTTTGCAAATATTTGGTTGATGAAAAAGGAAACCTTACTCATTTTTTTGAATCATCCGAACCTCCACTAGGCAAAAATATTTTAGCAGCTTTACAAGAATAATACCAACAAATGCTTACAAAGACTGACATAGAAAATTATTTTTCTGCATTTAAAAATGAGCAACTCTTTTTAATGATATTAGGGGGAATAGCATTGATAGTTGCCATCATTTTTTATGCTGCACTTAAAACAAATTGGTACAAGGGTTTTGCATTACCATTAGCAGTTTTTGCATTACTCAGTATTGGTGCAGGCTTTTCGAATTATAGTAAAGCTGATGCTTTAAAAGTACGGAATGTTTATAATTATGATTTGCACCCCGAACTATTAAAAAGTAAAGAATTGCCAAGAGTACAGGAAATGAACCAAAATTTTAAAGTGCTTATTTATGTAAATATTTCTATTCTATTTGCTGCGGCTTTTATATTTTTTTATTTTAAGAAAAAGGATGGAAATGAATATTACTTAGGTGTGGCTTCATCTTTGTTTTTAGTAGCAGTATTGAGTGTGGTAATGTATTCGGTGATGAAAAGTAGGAATAAAGAATATGAGAGAGGAATAATAAGTTATGTAAAAAGAGATCCTTGAATTTATTTTAATTTTCTAATTTTCTCAAGTTCTTCTATATCTAATAAATCCTTTGATCTTCCTGTAGCTTGTTTGCAAGTAATTAAATGGTTGTAATGTAAAAACCTTACTGGTAATGTTTCAATCTCTGCAATTACAGCATAATTATAACATTCCTCAAATCCTATATTTTCAAGCCCTTTTACGGATGTCATTACATCCAATTTAAACCCAAAATTTAATTGAAAATCTGTCCAACCCGGTACAAATTGCATGCTTTCTATTACATCATAATCACCTGAGCCTTGTTCCTGCAGCGCTTTTCTAAAATTTTTTCTGTTCTCCAAAGTGTCATCTATCCATAAATCAATATCACTTGTTGCTCTATTATAACCATGCAAGTTTATAGCAAAGCCACCAATCATTATATATCTAACGTTATTATTGTTTAAGCAGCGCCAAAGAGATAAAATATCTTCATCTAAAATATCCATGCTTTATTTTTCTTTCATTACAGGTGAAGAAATAATTTTGGCATCACTAATCATTCTGGATATTCGTATTAATTTAGTGAGCGTATAAAATCTTTCTGTGTAGGTGGCATTAGCTGCTTCTTTTATTCTTGCAGTTTCTAATTCTTCGGTTGATTTATATATTTTGTATGGGGAGTTTTCCATAATCAAATTTACATTTAAATTAAAACATTATTTTACCCAATAGTAAAAGCTCAAAAAAAATTCACTGTTGAAAAGCGGCGGGATTGAAGTGGATATCCTTTTTGTATCGCTTCAGCGAATAAAAAGATAGTAACGAAAAGCCCGAACGAAAGTTGATTTAAAAACTATGATGAGCGCACCAAAATTTCTTATCTTATATCTTGTGTCTAACATCTAAAAATCTCTTTCTACACCGGGCATTTTTCATGATAATTAATCAATTCAATGGGAGTGCGTTCAAAACTATGGTCTTTGTAATGTTCGCTTACTTCATCGAGTACATCACTTATATCTGCAGGCTCCGTAAGGGTTACGAGCTTCATGCGAAACTCCTTTATATTTGGCAAACCTTTTAAATAATTGGTATAATGACGGCGCATTTCGTTGATGCCTACAATTTGCCCTTTCCATTTTATAGATTTATCGAGGTGCTTTTTGCAAACTGAAATTCGTTCTTCTAAAGTGGGGGATGGCAAAATTTCCCCAGTATTTAAAAAGTGTTTTATTTCTCTAAAAATCCATGGATAACCAATAGCTGCACGACCGATCATAATGCCATCTACACCATAACGTTCTTTGTACAACTTTGCTTTTTGTGGAGAATCGATATCGCCGTTTCCAAAAACAGGAATGGTAATGCGTGGGTTGTTTTTTACTTTTGCAATAAGGCTCCAGTCTGCCTCGCCTTTGTACAACTGGCAGCGTGTACGCCCATGTATAGCAATTGCCTGCACACCAATATCCTGCATGCGCTCGGCCACTTCTTCAATGTTTTTTGTATTATCGTCCCAGCCTAATCTTGTTTTTATGGTTACGGGTAAACGTGTGCCGTTTATTACCGATTTTGTAAGACGAACCATTAAATCAATATCTTTCAACACGCCAGCACCAGCACCTTTGTTCACCACTTTTTTTACAGGACAACCAAAATTAATATCTACTAAATCAGGATTTACCGCATCGCAAATTCTTGCACTCATCTCCATGGCATCTTCATCGCCACCAAAAATCTGAATGCCAAATGGGCGTTCTTCTTCTTCAAAATCAAGCTTCTTCATACTTTTCATTGCATCACGAATTAATCCTTCGCTGCTGATAAATTCGCTGTACATTAAATCTGCGCCATTGTCTTTACATACGGCACGAAATGGCGGATCGCTCACATCTTCCATGGGAGCCAATAATAATGGGAACTCGGGTAATTGTATGGAACCAATACTAGGCATAGGTTTATTTGTATATTGCGGGCAAATTTACTATAAAAGTTTTTAGGGATGGAATACAAAAGCGTTAAAGGTTTTGGCGGATGGGCACAACTGGGATTTTTATTTGCCTTTTTAGGATTGGGTTTTATATTAGCAGGTGCTGTACAATTGCTGCTTAGTATGCAAATAATGCCTGCTGGTAAAGCAATTACTGATAGCGATGCAATGATGAAAGCTATGCTGGCGCCTGAAAATGTTGGTATGGCAAGAATTATACAAGTATTAGGTACGCTGGCTTTGCTTTTTATACCTGCAGTGCTTTGGTCGCTGGTAAGCAATGGTAAAAATGTTTTCTGGTTAGGGTTTAATAAGTATGTAAACGGTTTTCAGATATTGCTTGGCTTTATGCTTATTTATGCTGCTGCAATTTCTACTGCACCGTTGGGCGATTTTACAAAATATATTGTAGGTCATTTTCCCACTATAGATGAGGCTGCGAAAAACATGGAAGAGTTGTATAATAAACAAGCTCTGGCATTAAGCAACCTTAAAAACTGGCAAGAATATGTTGTTGGCTTATTTATAATGGCATTTTTTCCAGCCATGTTTGAAGAGGTTTTTTTTAGAGGGGCTGTGCAAAATTTGTTTACCAAATGGTGGAAAAACCCCTTGGTATCGATATTGGTTACCTCTATTATTTTTAGCCTCATTCACATGTCCATCTATTTATTTTTAAGTAGATTGGTTTTGGGTTTTGTATTGGGACTAATGTTTCATATTACAAGAAACATATGGGTAAATATTGTAGCGCATTTTTTAAATAATGCAATAGCCCTTACTGGTCTATTTGTAATGAGTATTAAAAAAGAAAAAATAGATTTGGCAAAATTAGATCCATCAGTGCATTGGAGCATAGGCCTTGCGGGACTAATAGCATTGGTAGGTTTGTTTATCATGCTAAAAAAATACTCGGCAAAAAATAAGGCAAGGGTAGATATGAGAGAGAATGTACTGATAGCAGCGGCAAATCCTTATGGCTCATTAACAAGTAAATAAAACAATTAATAGTGGCATTAAACAAAGCAGTTTTTAAAACAAGGGCATTAACAGCAGTAGTGTTTGTAGTGATAATGCTCGCAGGCATACTTATAAATTTCTATACTTTTCTAGCACTTTTTTTACTCATTATGGTGGGCTGTTTATATGAGTATAGAAAAATTGTGAAACTCATAAAACCCACAAAATATTTTGGTCTGCTAGCAGTGTCAATGCCCTACATTATTATCCCTATTTTAATGATGATTGAACTTGGTAGAAAATACAATGAGGGAGAACTTGGGTTAAATAATTACTCTCCAATTTTACCCCTTGCCATTATCTTCTCTATATGGATAAACGATACCATGGCATATTTGGTGGGATCGTTTATTGGTAAAACGCCTTTCTCAAAAATATCTCCCAAAAAAACTTGGGAAGGCACCGGCGGCGGTGCAATATTATGTGTGATTGTAATGGGGTTGATACCTTATTCTGTAAATGCTTTCAATATATTGCCTTTAAAACATTGGCTTGCTATTGCCGCCATCTGTGCTGTATTTGGCACATTGGGAGATTTACTCGAAAGTAAAATAAAACGTACAGCAAACATAAAAGACAGTGGATCGTTTATGCCTGGGCATGGTGGCTTTTTAGATAGGTTTGATTCGCTGCTGGTAGCCACGCCATTTGTATGGTTGTATGTGCAACTTTTCGTTAGATAAAATCTTAACTTCGCCCCCTCAAAAATAAACAGCATCCCCATGACGATACATAGAGAAGGTTATAAATCTATTGCACTAGCCACTATAATTTTTATTGCATTAAATGTGCTTTTCTTCTGGTTTTTTGGCACTACCCTATTGTGGTTATGTATTGCTTTTTTTATAATTACACTTGCTTTTGTACTTTTTGTAGTATCATTTTTTAGAATTCCTGCTCGGGTACTTACTATAAAAGATGGACAAATAATATCTCCGGCAGATGGAAAAGTTGTGGTAATAGAAGAAGCATTTGACGAAGAATATTTCAAAGAAAAAAGATTACAGGTTTCTGTTTTTATGAGTCCGCTAAATGTGCACGTAAACCGTAACCCCATGAGTGGCGATATTGTTTATAATAAATACCACAAAGGAAAGTACTTGGTAGCCTGGAACCCTAAATCATCTACAGAAAATGAGCGCCATTCAGTAGTAATTAAAGATGGCAGTACAGAAATACTTGTAAAACAAATAGCAGGTGCGGTAGCAAGGCGTATTGTAAATTATTTAGAAGTAGGTAATAAAGTAAAACAAACGGATGAATATGGTTTTATAAAATTTGGCAGCCGTGTAGATATTTTGCTGCCAATAGGCACTAAAATAAATGTTGGTTTAAATGAAGTGGTGCAAGGAGGAGTTACGGTTATAGCTACATTATAATTTTATTTATTGCAAATTTTTTTAACATTAAAAGTGTTTTTTACCAATTTTTTTTCTATATTTTTACTTTATAAAAAATAAAACCAAATAAAATGAGAAAAATATTTTTAGTAGCTACTGCAGGTTTATTAATTGCTTCAGCTTCTTTTGAATATGGTGGCAAAAAAAACAAAAAGAAATGTGCAAAAGGTAAAACTTGTTGCAGTAAAGATAAAACAGCTGTAAAAAGCTGTCATAAAGAAAAGGCAGAAACTACCGTTAAATTGTAGTTCTCTTTTCTTCTTACAAAAAAGAGGTTGTATCAAAATGATACAACCTCTTTTTCATTTAGCAAGTTTTACTATGCTGCTTTCATTTCTTTATTATTTGATAATGCTTTTTTCTTAGCATAGGCTACTGCAGCTTCTCTTACCCAAGCCCCTTCTTCATGGGCTTTTTTTCTGGCTTCTAATCTTTGTTTGTTGCAAGGCCCATTACCTTTAACAACATTCCAAAACTCATCCCAGTTTATTTCACCAAAATCATAATGTCCTCTTTCTTCATTCCATTGTAGCTTGTCATCCGGTAAAGTCATTCCTAAAACTTTAACCTGCTGCACTGCCATATCTACAAATTGCTGGCGCAATTCATCATTACTTTTTCTTTTAATCTTCCACTTCATGCTTTGGTCGTTATTGGTGCTCTCGCTGTCTTTTGGACCAAACATCATCAGCGATGGCCACCACCATCGGTTAATTGCATCTTGACACATAGCTTTTTGCTCATCCGTTCCTTTGCTCAATACCATTAATGATTCAAAACCCTGGCGCTGGTGAAAACTTTCTTCCTTACATATACGCACATTTGCACGAGCATAAGGCCCGTAAGAAGTTCTGCAAAGCATCACCTGGTTTAATATGGCTGCACCATCTACCAGCCAACCAACTGCACCCATATCTGCCCACGTAAGCGTTGGATAATTAAAAATGGAGGAGTATTTTGCCTTACCACTGTGTAAGTCGTCAATCATCTGCTCTCTGCTCGTACCAAGGGTTTCAGCCGCTGAATATAAATACAAACCATGTCCAGCTTCATCCTGTACCTTCGCAATTAATATTGCTTTACGCTTGAGAGACGGTGCTCGGCTTATCCAATTTCCTTCAGGCAGCATACCCACAATTTCGCTATGCGCATGCTGGCTAATCTGCCTCACATTCGTTTTGCGATACGCATCAGGCATCCAATCTTTGGGTTCTATTTTAATTTCATTATCTATCTTATCCTGAAATGCTTTTTCTAAATCGTGTAATTGCATCTTTAAAATTTAATGTACAAATGTATTGAAAAACTAACACACGTTAGTAAATTTATCTTTTCTTTAATTTGTAATAAAGGTAATTTTTTTAGCCGGAGAAAAGGCATTTTTGGGCGTTAGTCATTTGACCTTTAACAGGCATTTGTTCGGCTATACACTACAATCTTTTTCTCCTTCGGATGAAAAAGGATTTCCGTTTCTATCCCGCCGCTCGTCAGCGGTAAATCTTTAATTGATCGATATCCAGATCTTCTAATCCTCCCTCCCCCGTATAGGCAATGAGGGTGATACTTTTATTTCACATCAAAATCAACTACCACCTTTTCCGTAAGTGGATGACTTTGGCAGGTTAAAATAAAACCTTCTGCCACTTCATCATCTTCCAAAGCATAATTTACATCCATGTGTACTTTGCCTTCCAGCAATTTTGCTCTGCAGGTACAACATACACCACCCTTACAAGCGTAAGGTAAATCTGCCCCTTGTTGTAATGCTGCATCTAAAATATTATCTGCCTTATAAGCAAGGTCAAAATTAAAAGTGCGACCATCAAGCTTAATGGTAATATTACTTTTAGGCCCGGCATCTTCTTCCTTTGCAAATTGCCCTTTGGTCTCTGCAAACTGCTTCTGCCCAGGTGTGGTAAACAATTCAAAATGTATATTTCCTTTTGGCATTCCTTGTCCTTCTAAAAATGCTGCTGAGGCAAAAATCATTTCTTCCGGACCGCAGATGTAAGCATCATTAAATGTATTAAAATTTATAAGATGCTGCAGCCCTTCCAGTTTTTCTGTTCCTATTCTTCCATAATTTATTTCAGCATCGGTTCTTTCTCTGCTCAAAATATTTACGCAGGTAAACCGCTCCATAAATTTATTTTTCAAAGCTTCTATTTCTTCAAAAAAAATAATAGAACCTCTGCTTTTATTGCCATAAATTAATGTAAAACTGCTGTTGGCTTGTGTTTTCAGCGTGTGTTTTATAATTGAAATGATGGGTGTAATGCCACTGCCTGCAGCAATAGCTAAAAAATTACCTTCTGTAGCTTTGGCATTAAACCTACCGGTAGGCGGCATAATTTCCAACACATCACCAGCTTTTAATTCATCATTTGCAAAAGTTGAAAATAAACCACCAGTTGTTTTTTTAATGGCAACTTTTAATTCATTTTCATACGGCGCATTGCATACAGAATAAGATCTACGCAGTTCTTCCCCATTAATATTTTTTTTAATGGTGATATTTTGCCCCTCTTTAAAAACAAACAAATCACTTAATTCTTTGGGTATTAAAAAACTAACAGATACACAATCAATTGTTTCTTTTTTTACCTCTTTTATTTTTAATGTATGAAAATGCGTAGCCATTATTTTAATATTCCGTGTAGTAAATGTTGTATCATGGTTTCTTCCAACTCTTCAATGGTAAATTCATTTTTGTGTCGTTGCCTTAGTTCTAATCCCCGTACTGCAGATAATATGGCAAGCACTGCGATACTTGGTAATAAATTGCTGAATATTTTTTTATCTATTCCCTCCTGAACTATTTCAATCATATTATTTTCATACGCTTTTCTTTGGGCTAGAAACTGTTCCAGATAATTTTGCGGTAATCTTTTCCATTCATGTTCCGATACAAAGACCTTATCAAAATCAGTAGATAATTTGCGTACATGAAAGCGAATAATATTGGCTATTTTTTCGGCAGGATTAAGAGTGGAACTCAAAACTTCCTCCATATGTGCGGTATAATCTGAAGCTACTTCAAAACAAATTTCTTGTAGAAGCTCCGCTTTTGAGCCTATATGATTGTATAAACTTGGAGCCTCAATTCCCATGGTTTCGGCAAGTTCACGTACAGATGCAGCGGTAAATCCTTTTTTTCTAAAGAGTTCTGCAGCATGTATTAATATTATTTCTTTTTTAGAACTGTCTTTTTGTACAATTATTTTGGCCATAATAAGTCTCAAAACTAATGATTATTAGTGAAAATGAAATTGCTAATAGATTAGCTGACAAACTCGCCCAGTCCTTGCCTTATAACTGTCCAGTCACTTGTTGTACAATCTACAATTGTGGATGGCACCATGCCTCCTGCGCCCCCATCAATTACAAAATCTACTTTGTCTTTAAAATTTTCAAAAATTATTTCTGGGTCAGCATAATCTTCTACTATTTCCCCCGGCAAAGATGCACTCAGTATTGGATTGCCAAGAGCATCTCCAAGATCTCTGCAAATATTATTATCGGGTACCCTTAAACCAATAGTGGACTTTTTGCTTTGCAATATTTTGGGTACCTGTTTACTTGCAGGCAATATAAATGTATAGGGACCAGGCAAATGATTTTTCAATATTCTGTATAAAGGCGTATCAATGCTTTTGGTATAATCGCTTAAGTGACTCAGATCTTTACAGATAAAAGAAAGCTGAGCTTTGGCGGGGTCAACCCCTTTTATGCGGCATATTTTTTCTACCGCTTTTGGTTGCAAAATATCACAGCCTATACCGTAAATAGTATCTGTAGGGTAAATAATGATGCCACCATCTCTCAGGCATTCTGCTAATTGCTTTATTAGCCTGGGTTGAGGATTATTTGGATGTATATGTAGTAGCATGTTTGTTGATTAATTGTTATTTGATTGGCACCTTTTGTAATTACTCATTATATTATTAACAGATAAATTCTTCCATTATCTAATAGCCGCTGCATAATAATGAACCCAATTAGGATATTAGCACATCAGCAAATTAGCACATTAAATTCCTTACTTTTGCACCGTTTTTAACAATCAAAACTACAAATTTAATACCATGTCATTAATTACCGTTGGCACTATGGCCTTTGATGCAATTGAAACGCCGTTTGGCAAAGTAGATAAAATTATAGGCGGTTCTGCAACTTATGTGGCTTATGCTGCTGCTAATTTTATAAAACCTATTCAACAGATTTCTATTGTAGGGTACGATTTTCCGCAGGAAGAAATGGATGATCTTACCAACAGAGGCGTGGAGCTGGATGGTGTTGAAATTGTAAAAGATAAGAAATCTTTTTTCTGGAGTGGAAAATATCATTTAGATATGAACACCAGAGATACTTTGGTAACTGACTTAAATGTGTTGGAAGATTTTAACCCTATTGTACCGGATTCATTTCAAGGGGCTGAGTTTTTAATGCTTGGTAACTTAATGCCGAAATTGCAATTGAGCGTTATCAATCAATTAAAAAAACGCCCGAAGTTAATTGTAATGGACACCATGAATTTTTGGATGGATATTGCAATGGATGATTTAAAAGAGGTTTTAAAAAATGTAGATGTATTGTTGGTGAATGATGCTGAGGCAAGACAATTAAGCGGCGAATTATCTTTGGTAAAAGCGGCCAAAAAAATTATGGAAATGGGGCCAGGTTTTTTAATTATAAAGAAGGGTGAACATGGTGCATTGTTGTTTCATGAAAACCAGGTTTTCTTTGCACCCGCATTACCGTTAGAAGAAGTTTTTGACCCAACTGGGGCTGGCGATACATTTGCGGGTGGCTTTATTGGGCACCTTGCAAAAACAAAAGACATTAGTTTTGACAACATGAAAACAGCCATTATTGTTGGAAGTGCTATGGCAAGTTTTTGCGTAGAAAAATTTGGTCCGGAGCGTTTAAAAGAAATTACAAAAGAAGATATTGATGCACGTATTGCTGAGTTTGTACAGTTGGTAAGTTTTGATATTGATCTTGTTTAAATAAAATAACATGCTCGAAATAATTTTATTAATTTTCCTCACAAAAAAAATCGGAATACTTGCCGAAGCCAAAGGATTATCTGGTAAACGTTGGAAATTATATTTGGTTTTAAGTTGGATTAGCGCAGAACTCTTGGGTGCATTTATCGCAGTAATGATATTTGGCCCTGATAATTTATTCAGTTGCTTTTTAGTTGCCATTGGTTGTGCGGGAAGTTCGTATTTGCTCATTAAAAATTATCTAAACAAACTACCGGATGTTATCAGTGAGGACGATGTAGATAATTTCGGAAGATAAAATAACCCCATCATTCAATGAGGCTGTATCAAAATTTGGAAGTGTATGTCATGTTTAGCTTGTCGAAACATTACATACACTTCCAAATTCAAAAGATTATCAATTTCGACAAGCTCAATTTGACAATCTTTTGAATTTTGAAACAGCCTTATTTATTTTTTGTCTATACTTTCTTCCAATTCTCCTCACCCAAATTACTTCCTTGCTACCACAATCGTATTCTTAAACTTTTTAGTTTTACCCTTCAGATTAAATATTTCTGTATAAATAATATAAATACCCACCGATAATTTTTGTAATTTTTCTCCCAGACCATCCCAGCGGTAATAACCCTTTAAACCGCACAGGGCATTTCGTTGTAGGTATCTTACGGGTCTGCCACTTGCATCAAAAATGGTAATATTGGCTACATAACCAGGCTCAGGAAAACTATATTGTATAGTAGCAAAATCATCCCTGCCATCATTATCAGGACTCACAATTTCGGGTGTCACAGTAATATCTCCCTGCACTTCCAAATCAATTCTGTTTTGTGAATTTTTATAAGTTGGTGTGCCATACCCCACACTTGTAGCAGCACTGTGAAAATTACTTTGCACGCTCGGCGCATCAGCATTTATTCTTTCCAGTGCTACATCTTCTTCATTACTTATTAATGCAAAATGCCACTTGGCACTATACTTTACTTCATCAACCATATTACCTTGTTCATTTAGTAAAATAACATCGCCTTCATCATCGTTAAATGATGGCGTATTATTTACCTGCAAAAATGCAGATGGGTTATTGGAAACATGGTCTCTTTTTACAAGTTCAGGCTCTGAAGTTATCACCATATAATCTCCAGGAAAAAATAAATAATCTTCATTACTGCATTGTGTAATACTTGCAATTGCACCTCCCGTATTTCGGTTAGCAATATTGGTATTTTTTAGATTCAATATTTTTTTGCTTCGATTGTACAGTTCTACATAATCTACCCCATTTGGTTTTGGGTTAAATAAAATTTCGTTTATAACTATATCAAAACTATCTATACGAACTGCCAAACCAACCCTTGCAGTTTTTGTATTTCCAATTGAATTACCCGAGCAGTCCTTAATATTATTTGCAGTAACGGTATAAATTTTATTTGATGTGAGTGCTGTAGAAAGTGTGAGAGAAACCCTATCAAACAAAACAGATAAGGGCAATGCATTGGTAACACTTATACCATCGCTTATGCTGTAACTTGCTGCTATAGCTGCGTTAATACTATCCATAGGCTCATCAAATACAAGCGTTACATGTAAAGAATCGGTTTCATATGCACGCAATAATTTTGGTGGAGTGGGATCGGGATTTATTCCATCAACGGAGTTTTTTGCAGCAGGTGTAGCACCTCTTACATCGGTACTTGCCTTCCAGTTATTGATGCCCGTACAGGGGTTTTTGGTATCAATCATTTCGAGCGACCAGCCGCCATCTTTTTTTAATTCATTCTTGTACCATGCATCGGTATAATTTACTGCGTGTACAATTAAACCCTGCGGCGCACGCAAATAAATTCTTTCAGCATCATTATTGAGCGATGGAAAACTTGTTACAGTAATGGTTGGTCCATAGGCGCTCATAGCTGTTGCGGCACTGCCTGTACAAACAATTACATAACCGCCGGCTGGTATCAAATAATTTGGCATTGGTCCGCTTTCGCCGGTGGCTTTTCCCAGTTTCCAGTTTAATAAATTAATGGGGAATGCAGTTGTATTTTTAAGCTCCAGCCATTCGTTAGTAGGCATTGCTACTATTGGTGTTGGGTCAGCCATTATTTCATCTATCACTACATCATATTGTAATGGAACAAAATAAATGAATGTTTTTATACCGTTGTTGAGTGTATTATTTGACAAATCATTTACACCGTTTACGGTAAGTGTAACATTGGTTCGGGGCGGAATGTTAGTTGTAAAAGTTAAATGTACCAAAGCTGTATTTACTGCATCTCTTACTGCTGCCGAAGCGGAACCTACACTATTGCTCACTACATAATTTGTTGCAATCTGTGAAGTAGTAATATCAACAGATTCATTAAACAATATATCAACTGCATTTGCAGAAAGCGCCGTCACGCTAACAATGTTTGGAGGCGTTATATCGGGTACAAAAGGCTGCACTTGTATATCATCAAAAAAATGGCGTTGAAAAAAACTTGCTGTACTTTGTTTAATTAAAATACCAAAGAAAGTACTCGTTGTAAAAGTTGCATCGGTTACAGAACCTTCTACTGTAAAACTATTTCCTGTTCCTGTAATATCTCTGCTAAGTGTCCAAAAGTTAGCAGCGTTTCTTACCACTCTTATTTTTAAAATATTGGTGCTTGTATTTGTTATGCCATCTACACCATCAATAATTTTTGTAATGGTGCCAGTTGCATCTTTTCTGTACAAACTAATTTCATCTAACGTATTACCTATTCTTACAAAATAGCCAGTGGTATTTGAAAGAGTTAAATCAGCAGCGGAAGCTGTAAGAAAAACATCTGCATAGTTAGTGCCTGATGTATTGTATGTGAGATTACAATAAAAATCCCACTGAGACGTAGTTGCTAATGAACTTGGCGTACTCAAATAAAAAGTACTGTTTGCTGTAGTATTATTACTTTGTAATTGAAAGGTGGGGTTTACAATCCAATCTGCCGCAGTACCTGTCCATGTTGGGTTTATAGTATAATTCCCATCGGTAAAATCATCTATAAATTGAGCGTTGGTATAAGTACATACAATTATCAATACAAGGGAAAGTATAATTTTTCTCATGCGGGTAGTGTTGGCTTATGAAGATAGGTAATTTCTTTAATGTGATTTATTAAATCAATTTCCATTTAATTTTAACTTCTATGCAAATCGCCATCCTCCTTATTTTCCTCGCCGCCCTCATCTTCACTGTAAAATTTCTTTCAACAAAAAAGAAGCTATTAAAATCTTTTATATTGTCAACGGATGCATCGTTGAGTAAAATAAATTTTTACCAAAAATTGAATGACGCTGATAAACCCCGTTTTTTAAAACAGGTAAATACTTTTTTGCAAACCGTAAAAATTACAGCAATAAATACAACCATTACCGATGCTGATAAAATATTGGTAGCGGCAAGCGCAACCATACCCATGTTTGCATTTGATGGTTGGGTGTATCCACATTTGGAAGAAGTATTATTGTACGGCGATCATTTTAATATGGGGTTTGAAACCGAGGGTAATGAGGATAGAAATATAATGGGTTTGGTAGGCACAGGAATTTATAAAAATAAAATGCTGCTCAGTAAACCTGCATTGCAACAGGGGTTCGATAATAATACAGATAAAGGCAATACTGCAATACACGAGTTTGTACACCTTGTAGATGCTGCTGATGGTGATACAGATGGCATACCTAAAATATTGTTGGATAAAAAATATGTGCTGCCATGGATAAACCTTATACATGCAGAAATGGAAGATATTAAGGAAGGCGATTCAGATATTAATCCTTACGGCTATACCAATAAAAGTGAATTTTTTGCAGTGGCTGCGGAATATTTTTTTGAGCGTCCAGATCTGTTTGAAGAGAAACACCCGGACATGTATAAAATGATGCAACAGATTTTTAAAACTAAATAAAAATCTGTTGCAGTAAAATTATTTATTGAAACGGATTAGAAAATTTTACGTCCGTTGCAATTGTTTGATCCGTTAGCGTAGCCATGAAAGCTAATATATTTTGCACATCTGGCCCCGGCACAGAATGAGCAGGAATATTTTGGGTACCAGAACCTGGTGCACCGGCAGTAAGCATTGCCTGTAAATTTGCAATTCTGCCATTATGAAATAAAGCTGTTCGGGTACTTATGTTTCTTAGCGAGCCTGATTTAAATCTATTTTGTCCATTGATTCCGGCATCTAAAGGATCAATCAATGCAAATGGTGGTGCAGCACTGTTTATAAACATGGGTGCTGTATGGCAGCTTTGGCATGATAAGGCCGGCCCACCGCCGGGTGTAGGTCCTGCTGTATTAAACAAAACTTCACCTGCTGCTTCAGCTGCTGTAAAATTTTCCAACCCTTGTTTTACTCTGTCATATTTTGCCTGGTAGGTTACAATGCTTCTTTCAAACTGCGCCAATGCTTTTGCTATTTTAATTGAATCTATTGCAGTACTGCCAAATGCTTTTTGAAAAAGTGTAGGGTAATAGTTCAGTGCTCTTACTTTTGCTTCTAATTCAGCCAGTGTCAGTCCCATTTCTGTATGATCTTGTATAGGTTGCAATGCTTGTTTTTCTGCTGTGATCGATCTTTCATCCCAAAACATTCTTCCGCTTCTATAAAAACGAATGTTTAATAATGACATAGAGTTTCTTGCTGTAAGTCCGCCCGCAAAGCCAGTACTTAATGCAACATTATCATCAAAAGCTATATTCTGTTTGTGGCAACTTGCACAAGCAACAGTATTGTTTTTACTAAGTTGCTTATCATAAAAAAGCACCCGGCCAAGTGTAGCACCATCGTTTGTGATAGGGTTATCAGCAGGTGTGTTATCATTTAAGGTAAGTGCCGCTTGAATATGTGGTGGGTAACTAACAACGTATGCCAAAGGAGTAGCCGGCAAATTAGGTTGCAACGTTGGTGTTATAACTGGAACAGGCGTAATTGTTTCAGTTGTTGGGTCTGACTTGGAACAGAATTGAAAAGTAACAACTACAAGTAATACTGTAGCAGTAAAGATAATTTTCTTCATAAATGATGAAATTGTTAGTTGGCTAATTGCATTTAAAATTCATTTTAATAATTAGAACAATCAATTTGACACTCCCTCCACAAAAGATTTGTTCGAGTTAATTTTTTGGTATGACTAACACTTTATTAAAACGTTTAAAAATTAAATATATTATTTTTTTTATAAGTTTTAGACTGAATTATCATTGTTACATTAAAAGGTTCTATTACAGTATTTTCTATTTTTTGCTTTTTATCATTTTTGAAGAGCGTACGTACACTTGAAAATTGTTTGCATTATTTCAGCCATTATTATTTTCTTTGCTGTAAACTAATTATTATGAAAGTTGCAGTAGTGGGCGCTACAGGTTTAGTAGGCACAAAAATGTTACAGGTTTTAGCAGAAAGGAATTTTCCGGTAACGGAATTAATTCCTGTTGCTTCTGAGAGATCCGTAGGTAAAGAAATAACATACCTAGGCAAACAGTACAAAATCGTGAGTATGCAAGATGCTATATTGGCAAAACCATCACTAGCATTGTTTTCAGCTGGCGGAAATACTTCATTAGAGTGGGCCCCAAAGTTTGCTGACGCTGGCATAACAGTAATAGACAACAGTAGTGCATGGCGAATGGACGTTGATAAAAAACTAGTGGTACCAGAAGTAAACGCAACGTCACTTACTGCGTCCGATAGAATTATAGCAAATCCAAACTGCTCCACTATACAAATGGTAGTGGTATTAAAACCATTGCACGATAAATACAAAATAAAAAGAGTGGTTGTAAGCACTTACCAAAGTGTAACGGGTACCGGAGTAAAAGCAGTAACGCAATTAATGAACGAGCGCCAGGGTATTGAGGGAGAAATGGCTTACAAATATCCCATTGATATGAATGCAATTCCGCATATAGATTCATTTTTAGAAAACGGTTATACCAAAGAAGAAATGAAAATGGTAAAAGAAACTGTAAAGATCATGGGGGATTCAACTATAAAAGTAACAGCAACTTGTGTACGCATACCAACAGTAGGTGGACATAGCGAAAGTGTAAATATTGAATTTGAAAACGATTTTGATTTGGCAGAAGTAAAATCAATTTTAAGCAATGCTCCTGGTGTGATTCTTAAAAACGATGATAATAATTTTATCTACCCAATGCCCCTCACAGCACATGATAAAGATGAAACTTTTGTGGGGCGTATAAGAAGAGATGAAACACAACCAAATACATTAAACTGCTGGATAGTGAGCGACAATTTAAGAAAAGGTGCAGCTACAAATGCGGTGCAGATTGCTGAAGAGCTCGTAAAAAAAGGACTATTATAAAACATATTATTTGCGTTAATGATTATCAAAGCTTTACTTAGTATGGCTCTTTACTACAAATATTTTCAGCAGATGGTAAACTTTTAATAAGAGAGAATATTGCCGCAAACAAATACAGAATATTTATAAAATTGATATGCCCAATACATGGAGTGAAGGATGGGTTATTGCAAGTTTTACTACAAATGAAAAACACAATAAAAATGATGGTTGAATAATTGGAAATTAGCAATACAATTTAAGACAATAAAAAAGCCTTCGTAAAAAATACGAAGGCTTTATTGCTGTAGGGGAAGGGTTCGAACCTTCACGAGGCAGTTAGCTATAGTACAAAGTTCGGTGGTCGACCCCGGTCATTCTTACATTGCTGTAAAAATGGCTCTATGCTACGTTTATCCTGTTATCCTCACCCCCGAGACAAGGGGGCATGTCTGCCAAAAATTTCATCACCCCACAGTATTCCAGTCTTTACTGGCTGTTTAATAAATCAAAGATAAATACAATTGCAATAATTTGAACAAAATAATATTAAATTCAAAAAAGTTTAGTAAAAATTCAATAATTATTTATATTTGGTATATTAAATTCAAAATATCTTTTAAAATGAATTCTAAATTAAATATTGACAAATTAGATCTTCAAATAATTAACGTGATGATGAATAATTCGGAGATTTCTTATGCTGAATTAGGAAAAAAATTATTTGTAAGCGCAGGCACAATACATGTTCGCATAAAAAAATTACAGGAATTGAAGGTAATTACAGGAACAAAAATGAGCATTGATACAAAATTGCTTGGGTACGATTGCACTGCATTTGTAGGGATTTATTTAGAAAAAAGTTCGCTGTACGATAATGTAGCAGTAGAATTGAAAAAAATTCCAGAAATTGTTAGACTGAATTATATCACTGGTAATTACAGTATGTTTATTGAGATCGTATGTACAGATATTACCCAATTAAGAAAGGTTCTCCACGATGATCTTCAAAAAATTAAAGGAATAGAACGTACCGAAACTTTTATTTCATTACAGGAAGGGTTCAACAGAACTGTACCTGTAGGGGAGGAATAATTTTATATTATTAATTTTCTCTGTGCAAAAATTCTTTTAATGCAAATTGATATACAGATTTTACACCGCCTACTCTTTTTAATAAATCATTTCTTAAAATCGGGCTGTTATTTATAGTTTTTGCATATGCAACTGCTTCAGCAAACCTACTACGTTTTTGTTTTTGTGAATCGCTTGGTATGATATTACTCATGTCCGGATATTTACTTACAACCGTTTTATCTCCATATTGTTTAATAACAATATCTCCTAATTTAGAATTTTTTTTCTTCACTGTTTCTTCTTCAAAAATCATCTTACTATATTTTGTACAAAAATATTTATTTACTTAGGGCAAATCAAAAAAATCAGCCTTCATTGTCCACATTTTATCCATTTAGAATGTAAAAATTCTTAATAAACAAATCAACGATTTATTGTGGAAAGTGGTTTTATCTCTATCATATTATAAAACTTTTAATTCATTGAATCATTTATAGAAGAACTTCTATTATAATTTTTTATCCTAAGATGTCTATCATCTAAACAACACAAAATCAACAGATAAGACATAAAATAAAATTATACAATCTAATTTAAAAGGTTGTAAAAAATTATGATTCCCATATTGTAAATTAATGGGCAATATAATAACTTCTTATAAGTTTTAAGAGTTAAGTCCTGCCAAATCAACTATTAATACCAGCTGAAAGGCTGTCTAAAAGTTTTATCCAATTTTTTCCCCTAGTTTAAAAATTATTATGCTTAAGAAATTTGCACTTGTTTTTGTAATATTTTACGGAATCACCATTTCAGATTATGCTCAAAATATTTCTAACTATACGTTTGCTGCATCAAGTGGCACATTTACAACATTAACAGGAGGTACATCGCCTACACTATCTGCAGGAAATGCCGATGAAGGTTTTTTTAATAACCTGCCCATTGGTTTCGATTTTTGGTATATGGGTAAAAGATGTACTACACTATCTGCAAGTACAAATGGATGGCTCTCACCGGGTGGTGTAATTACAGGTACCGGCTATTCCAATAGTTTAACCAGTGGTGGAAGTCCACGCCCTGTGATTGCAGGATTGTGGGATGACTTGAGTCTACAAACTTCTGCTAATTTTACTTATTTAACCAGTGGTGTAGCCGGCAGCAAGGTTCTTACCATCCAGTATTTAAATACCAAATGGAATTACACAGCAAGTGGTACTACTATTTCATTTCAAATAAAGTTATATGAGGGCACCGGAAAGATTGAATATATATACCGTCAGGAATCAGGCAATGTGAAAACCGGTAAAGCTTCAATTGGTCTTGCTGCTACGGTCACCGGCTCAGGCAATTTTTTATCCTTGAGCGGAACTGGAACAAATCCTTCCGTAAGTTCTACAGTTGAAACCTCTAACTTAAACGGCAAACCGGCTACTGGTCAAACTTATGCATTTACATCAGCATTACCAGCTGCACCCACAGCGCTTTCTTTTACAAATGTAACAGGAAGTGCTATGAGTTTAAATTGGACAGATAATGCAACAAATGAAGTTGGATATGCCATTTACAGATCTACAGATGGGATAAATTATACTTTTGTTTCACAAACCAGTGCCAATGTTACTACTTCTATTCAAAATAGTTTAAACGGGGCCACTACATATTATTGGAGGGTGTATGCATTAACAGAGGGAAGGCTAAGCAATGTACTTTCAGGTACACAAGCTACGTTATGTACAGCCCCCGCTATTTCTCAAATTCCGGTTACCAACCTATTATCTAACTATACTTTTAGTGGCAATGCCAATGATGCAACAGGTAATAATCATGGTATTTTGCAGGCAAGCCCAACAGTAGCAGCAGATAGGTTTAATAATGCTGCCAAAGCGTATACTTTTAATGGTAGTACACAATATATGTCTACGGCTGTTTCTTATGTGAATCCTACAAATTTCAGTACCTCAGTTTGGTTTAAAACAGCCACCACTACAGGTGGTTATTTAATGGGTTTTGGTAGTACATCAACCGGTTCAAGCATTAGTAGTGATCGTATCATTTATATGAATAACGCAGGGCAACTCTATTTTGGTGTAAAGCCAAGTGGAGTAGTTACTGTAAATTCATCATTGTCCTATAACGATAATACATGGCACCTTGCTACGGCTACATTGTCTTCTACCGCCGGCATGGTATTGTATGTAGATGGTGTGCAGGTTGGTAACAATAGTACAACGCTTACGGCACAGAATTATACCGGCTTTTGGAGAATGGGTTATGGTAATTTGTCCGGATGGACATCTCTACCAACAAGCACTTATTTTAATGGATCTTTGGATGATGCTTTAGTCTATCAAAAAACATTAACTGCTGCAGAGGTATTGTCAATATACAAATCACCTGACGGCGCCGGAAACAATGGACCGGTGTGTGCAGGTTCAACGATCAATCTTTCTGCTACAACAGTTGCAGGGGCTACTTATGCATGGTCTGGGCCAAACGCATTTTCTTCAACGGCACAAAACCCTACATTCTCTTACACAGCAGCGAATGCGGGTGTATACACCTTGCAGGTAACTGCATCTGGTTGTACGGCTACTGCATATACAAACTTAAAGTCTACAAACACTACCGGCCAATGGACAGGGGCGGTGAGTACAGATTGGGCAGATGCAAACAACTGGTGTTCCGGAATAATCCCTACAGCATTAATTGATGTTACTATAGCATCAACAGCTGTAAGGATGCCCACTATCAGCACTACAGCTACCTGTAAAAACTTAATAATAAATGCAGGGGCTACATTGATAACTTCAGCCGCAGGCACTCTAAATATTGCAGGTAATATTACCAACAATGGTACCATGACAAACAGCGGAACCACCAATTTTATTGGTACAGGTGCACAGCAAACGTTTACTGGCACATCAAATTTTTATAACCTTACGCTTAACAATACCAATGGTTTGATAATACCATCTGCAACTATAGTGGGAAATAATCTGACGCTAACTTCCGGTATTTTAAATCCCAATAACTTTTCTTTGGCTGTAGGTGGAAACTGGGTAAACAATGCAGGTACAGGTGCATTTCCGGCAGGTAATTCTACCATATTTTTTAACGGCAGTGGAGCTCAAACTATTGGAGGATCTTTTGTTACAAATTTTAAGGACATAACTGTAACCAACGCTGCAGGTTCAGTAAGTTTGAATACAAACATTAATATTTCAGGAGACTTATTAATCTCTGCAGGAATCTTTAATTTAGGAACATTTACTGCAGACAGGTCAACCTCTGGTGGTATTCTTACTGTAAACAACAATGCAACATTAATAATTGGAGGTATCAACACTTATCCTTTAAATTTTGCAACCAATACATTGGTAGTAGCTAGTACTGTTGAGTATAATGGCACAAACCAAACAATTGCAAACAAGCCATATGGTAATTTAAAATTAACCAGCAGTGCAGGTGCAGCTGTAAAAACTATGCCTGCGACAGCTACTACTATTTTAGGTAAACTGATCACCGCAATTGGAAACGGTACTGCCGTTACTATAAATACAATGGCTAATATCACCATTGGAGATAGTACTATCATTGGAACAGGTACTACATTGAATAATGGCAGTTACAACATAAGTGCCGGTGGCAGCTGGAAAAACAGTGGAACTTTTAATGGTAACACAGGCACGGTTACTTTTACAGGAGCAGGTACATCTGTAAGCGGCAATGGCGCACAAAATTTTAATAATCTTACTGTCTCTGCTCCATTGGTTACTTTTTCCAATGCATCAATCAGCTTATCGGGCAATTTACTTACAACAAGTACAGGGTCGTTTTCACAGGCCAGTGGCGGCACATTAACCATGACCGGAGCATCTACTACCATTAGCGGTTCAGGTATTTCTATAGATAACTTAACGGTATCAGGTACTGTTAGCACAACAGCATCCTTCGTTCTTACTGGCAATCTATCAGTTACCGGAACTTTTACGGGTACAGCAGGTTCTGTTACCATGAGTGGTACAACCAAAACAATGAGTGGCCCAGGATCTTTGAGCTTTGCGAATCTGGTTGTGAGTGGTGCGGTTATAAGTACAGCCAATTTTTCAATAGCATCATCGCTAATTGTTAGCGGCACATTAAGTGGTACTGCAGGCACAGCCACGTTTACAGGCACCTCTATTTTAAGTGGTACAGCCAATCTTTTTAACACCACAATCAACGGTACATCGTTGCAATTATCTGCCGCTGCTGTTTTAGGGGTAGCAAATACGTTAACCATAACAGTGGGTTCTTTAAATGTTACTTCATCTACACCCAATACAGTAAACTTCAATGGCAGCGGAGCACAAAGTATCAATGCCATTACCTATCATAACTTAACTGTTTCAAATAGCAATACTAAAACAGCAAGTGCTGCATGTACTATAAATGGAACCTTCACAATTGGAACAGCAACAACTTTTGCAGCAGGCGCATTTACGCATGCAGTTTATGGTGATTGGGTAAATGCCGGCACATTCACAGCGGGGGCAGGCACCATTCAGTTTCTTGGGGGACAAACCCAAAATATTACAGGTGCAACAACCTACAATCTCTTAACTGTAAACCATGCTACTGCTACAACAGGACTTATTTTACAAAGTAATATTACTGTGGCTACTTTAAATATGACAATTGGGAATATGCTTACTGGTAGCAACACGGTTAATATTACAACTACCAGAACCGGTCCTGGAATCATCTTAGGAAATATTCAACGCACTCACTCGTTTGCGACTGGTATTGATTATGCTTTTGAAGGGCCAAACAACTTTGTAAATTTTACAGCAGCCACAGGAATAACCAGTATTACTATGTCGGTTACAAAAGGAACAATAATAGATTTTCCTTTTGGTGGTTCAATCAGTAGATTATATAACATTACTGTGCCCACCGGCACATACACAGCTACCTTACGTTTGCATTATGAGGATGATGAATTAAATGGAAACATTGAAAGCACAATGGCCCAATGGAAATACAATGGTTCAAGTTGGAATTCTGTTGGTAAGTCGGCAAACAGTTCTACTTCTAATTATGTGGAGCTAAATGCGCTAACTCTTATCACTAACCGTTGGACTATCTCCGATAATATTAATGCTGTAAGGTGGAATGGAACCGTAAGTTCAGACTGGGTAAATCCTGCAAACTGGACAGTTCTTCAAGGGTCTGCTAGTCGCCCACCTAGCCCTACAGACATTGTAAATATTGGCGACACCTTGTTTGTAAATCAGCCTACAATTTCAAGTACCGTAAATATCAAAAATTTACATTTTTTAAGTACAAAAGCGGTAAACCTGAGTTTAAATAGCGGAGGATCATTGTCTACAGGAGATATAGATGGCAATTGGAGTTCGAATGCTACCCATACAATCAATACCAATAATCAACCTTTCAATGTAAATGGAAATCTGCAACTAAGCGATGGGGTGACAGGCCATTTAATTAATTTAAATATTGGGACCGGAACAGTTGCAATTACAGGTTCTATTACACAGTCTGCATCAGCAGCAATTACTTTTGGCGGTGCCGGAAATATAACTTTAGGAGGAGATTATAATTATGTAAATGGTGCTTTTGTGGGTTCTACAGGAACATTCACGTATAACGGTGCGGGGAATCAAATAGTAGGAGCTGTAAATTATTATAACCTTGCTGTAAATAAAACCGGCGGCCTTGCTAACATTGGTAATTTTACAACTGTAGGAGGAAATCTTGCGGTAATTGCAGGAGAACTTGATAATTTCTCTACTACAACCGTAGCTGCAAATGTTACTATATCATCTGGTGCAACCTTGTTAAATACTGTCACGTTAAAGGTTGGAGGCAATTGGCTAAATAACGGAAATTATTTAGGAAACGGAATCAGTCTCGTATTTAATGGAGCTGGTACACAAACAATCTCCAGTTCTACATTTAATAACCTGGAAATAAACAAACCTGTCGGTTCTTTAGCACTGCTTACAGGTGCTGTTACTATTAAAGGAAATCTGATAGGTACTTCGGGTACTTTAGATATTGGTAATTATTTTTTCAACAGAGATGTAAGAGGAGGTTCTGCATCCATAGCAGACTCTTCAACTTTAATAATAGGCGCAAACAATGCACCCACCAATTTTGCATCGTATGCTTTAACGGCTGCAAGTACCATTGTATTTAATGGTACTGATACGCAGCATTTGGCACTACCGGGTATCATATATGGTAATCTGGTTTTTAGGAATACAGGCAACAAAATTTTATATACACCTATAACGGTTATGGGTAAGCTTTCCATAGAAACAGGTGCAAGGTTTGATGCCGGCGCTAACACGATCACAATTGCCGGAGATTGGGAAAATAATGGAACTTTTTTGCCTCAAACAAGCACCATAGTATGCAACGGTACATCAAAGTCTATTTCAGGTGTTACAACATTCAATAAAATGTCTGTCACAGGTTCTTATACTCTATTAAACAATCTCACCTTTAATGGTTTGCTCAGCATTACAAATACAGGTAGCTTAACAGCAGGAGGATCAATTCTTACAACACTCAACGGTGATTTGCTAAACAGCGGTATTCTTAACAACCTTGGCACCACCACATTTACCGGTATGGCTGTGCAAACATTAAGTTTAATAAATGCTGTGCAAACCACAGCGCTTACCGTAAACTTTAATGGCTCGGTGGCACCGGTGTTAAATTCAACTTCAGCTCCTCAATTCGGGTTTTTAAATATTAATAATACAGGAGGTGTTAGTCCAAGTGTTGGCTGGACAATACTATACGGTATGACTGTTGGAACAGGTGCAGCTTTTCAAGGTGGTGTAGCTTCTCATACAATTACAGGAACACTTACAAATAATGGTACTTTCACAAGTAACGGAACTATAAGTTTCTTGCCATCCTCCGCTAAGACACTTAACCTCGGAGCAAACTTTACAAGTACTGGTCGTATTTATTTTGGAGGATCGGGCGCTATTACCATACAAGGAACACCTACATCCTTAAACAATATTAATATTAATAACACAAATATTGCGGGGATAACGCCTTCTTCAAACTGGAACTTGACAGGTACACTCAGAATTATAAGTGGCTGTACTTTTAATGCCGGTAATTATAATTATAATATCGGCGGTAACCTTCTTTTTAGTGGTGTTTTTAATGCCGGGACTTCCACAATAGTTTTAAATAGTTCAGGGAAACAAGACATTACTACAGCCTCACCGTTGTATAACCTTACCCTCAATAAAACTGGAGATACAACGCTGCTCTTAACTAATGTTACAGTAAATGGAGCATTAAACTTTGCAGCAGGTAAATTATATACCGGTTCATACAAAGTTATTTTACCACAGGCTGCAACATTAACGGGCGCTGCGCAAGGCACAGGCTGGGTATATGGTAACCTGCAAAAAAATATTTCTACAGGTGTTACAACTAATACATTTGAAATTGGAGACGTTACAAATTATACTCCAGCTACAGTTGCATTTGATAATGTTACCACACAAGGAGATCTTACAGCTAGTACAGTAGGTACGGAGCATCCTAACATTGGAAGTTCTAATATTAATCCTACAAAAAGCCTCAACCGTTACTGGACTTTAACTAACAGCGGTATTGCATTTACCACATGTGCTACTACATTTAATTATGTAAATGGAGATGTTGATGGTGGAGCTACTTCTACAGCTTTTGATATTGAGAGCAACAATGGTTCATCATGGACAACCCCCGTTACCAGTATAAGGAACGCAACAAATATAAAGGCTATCGGGATTACTGCTTTTGGCGATTTTGCTGCCGGAGAAATTTGTAATAAAGGAACAGCCATCAGCTATACAGGCACACCATATTGTACTTCTGCAGGTACTGCTACTGTAACATTAACAGGTACTACGGGTGGCGTTTTTTCTGCAGATGCCGGGCTCACAATAGATGCAACGACCGGTGTTATTACGCTGGCCACAAGCACGCCAGGTAGTTATTTAATAACATATACAATAGCAGCCACAGGAAGTTGTGCCCAGTTTATTACAAACACAACAGTTGTTATAGGAACAGCAGGAACATGGACGGGTGCAATTGATAATAATTGGAATAACATTGGCAACTGGTCTTGTGGTGGCATCCCTACCAATGTGAGCAATGTTACTATCCCAAGTGGTTTAGCAACTTACCCAACTATCACAGGAACGGTAGCAGTAAATGATATTACCATACAAAACAGTAGTAATCTTGTGGTAACAGGCAACTTACAGATAGCCGGCAGCATAAGCAATGCCGGTACATTTAATGCTTTAGGAGGAACCATAGAAATGATTGGCACAGCAAGCCAAACAATACCAGGAACTTCTTTTGAAAACCATGCAATAAACAATTTAATAATAAGCAATACAAGTGTAGGTGGTGTTACACTTGGTGGCGCACTGGATATATATGGATCGCTTACCTACACAGGCACAGGAAAAACGCTTGTGACAAATGATGCGTTAACTTTAAAATCTACAGCCACCAACACTGCATCCGTGGGAGATATGACAGGCAATACCATCATTGGAAAAGTTACTGTAGAGCGGTATATTAGTGCACACAAAGCATGGAGATATTTATCGGTGCCTACAAATACAACACAATCCTTTAAAGAAACCTGGCAGGAAGCTGCTACAGCTTCCACAGATAATCTGGTAACAGGTTACGGTATACAGCTCACCAGTAACAGAGCAAGCTGGGCTGCAGATGGGTTCGATAATTCCTCAGCAAACCCATCAATAAAAACTTACGATCCCGTAAGCAATACTTTTATTGGGGTTACTAGCACCAACAATGCAATGAATTCAGCAGATGGCTACATGACGTTTATAAGAGGAGACAGAACAGTTATAACAACAGCTACTGCCCCTACACAAACCACATTGCGTACAACAGGAAATTTATATACCGGAGATCAACCTGCAATAACTGTTTTGGCAGATAAATTTAAAGGCGTGGGTAATCCATTTGCATCTGCTATAGATGTGCGGAACATTACCACAACAGGTCTTAGAGATTTCTATTACCTATGGGATCCAAAAATGGGCGGCACGTATGGTTATGGCGGTTACCAGGTATTGTCAAAAGATGTAAGCAACAATTATGTAATTACCCCTGGAGGAGGAAGTTATGGTACTCCAGGTAGCATCAACAATATGATTCAAAGTGGCCTTGCATTTTTTGTGCAGGGTGGTGCATCAGGTGGTTCCATCACTTTAAAAGAAGCAGCAAAAGCCGGCGGTAGCACTCTTACATCATTTACACAATCAATAGGTGCAGATCCTGCCAATTTAAGGTTGACATTGCATGGCGTAAATGCTGACAGCAGCACATACATTGCAGACGGTATATTGATGGGTTTTGCTGATTACTTCAGCAATGCAGTGGATGATCTTGATGCTGCAAAATCCAGCAATACAGGAGAAAATTTATCTGTAAAAAGAGATGGGAAATTATTTATTATTGAGAGAAGGCTCAGCATAACCGGTGCAGACACGATCTTCTTAAACCTTGCCAATGCAAAGTTTCAGCAATATCGTTTTACCTTCAATACTTCATCACTAGCACAACCAGGTTTAATTGGATATCTGGAAGATTCTTATCTTAATACTTCTACAGCTCTTAACCTTGATGGAGAAACCAACATAAATTTTACCGTAGTAAACGTAGCAGGTTCCAATGCAGCAAACAGGTTTAGAATTGTTTTTAAAACTGTTACCGTATTACCTATAACTTTTACCACTGTAACAGCAGTAAAACAAAATAAACAAATTGCTGTAAATTGGAAAACAACCAATGAAGTGAATATATCTGAATATGAAGTAGAAAAATCTCTAGATGGTGTGCTTTTTTCAACAGTTCATAAGAAGGCTGCTAAAAATAAAAATGATAACAATTATGATTGGCTAGATGAAAACCCTACAGAAAAATTTAATTATTACAGAATAAAAAGCATTGATTTAGGTGGCAAAAAAACGTATAGTAAAATAGTAAAAATATGGATGGGAGAATTGGATAAAATAATTGTTTATCCTAACCCCATAACCAGTGCTAAAATGAATTTGCAATTTGGAAATGCTCCTGAAGGAATTTATGGATTAAGACTTTTAAATAACTCAGGGCAGGTTTTACAAAGCACAAAATTTTTGCATAAAACAGGAACAACTGTAGAAACGATACCACTCAATAAAAATATAGCTAAAGGAATATATAGTCTGGAAATTATTGGAGAAAGGGGAAATAAATCTGTCTTGGTAATATCCATCATTAATTAAAAGATAAACAATCTAACTTACTAAGAGGCTGTATCAAAATTTTGAAATGTATGTCATGTTGAGCTTGTCGAAACATTACATATATTTCAAAATTCACAAGATTATCAATTTCGACAAGCTCAATTTGACAATCTTGTGAATTTTGATACAGCCTCTTTTTTTCAATATTTATTATTCAATATTTTCTGCGATGATTGCATTATTCTTTTTGATGGAATAATTTACCAGGTACACCCCTATTAATGTAACGAGAGAACCCCATAAAATATTAATACTAAGTTTTTCATTAATAATAAAATAAGCTGTAACCATGGCTACAAAAGGATTTATGTATGCATACAAAGAAGCAATGGCTGTGGGTAATACTTTAGTTGAATATATAAAAGCTACAAAAGCTATAACCGAACCAAATATTACTAGATAGGCAATAATTGACCACACTTTGATGGAAATTTCTGAAAAAGCCAATGTAGATTGCGTACTTTCTGTAACTACAAACAGTATAATACTGCTGATAAGCATTTGCCACCCCACTCCAAAATATGGATTGATTTCTACTTTATTTCTTGCAATAAAAATTGTGCCTACGCTCCAGGAAAGCATAGCAATTAATGAAAGAAAAATACCAAACAAAAATAAGGGCCCAGGATTATCAAATGCATTTTCATAAGATACGATAGCGATGCCGGAAATCCCTAAGAAGAAACCAACAAAAGTTATTGGGGTTATTTTTTTGCTTTTAAAAAACAACCTTTCAATTACAACAACAGAAAGTGGATACAATGCGCCAATTAATGAACCTAAACCTGCAGGAATAAATTTTATTCCCCATGTGCTTAATCCATTAGCAGATACAAACATGATGATGGCCATTATAAAAAGCCATACAAATTGTTTGCGTGTAGGTAAAGGAGTTTTTTTATAAAAAAGAAAGAAGGATACAAATAATATTCCTGCAAAAAACTGCCGTATGTATGCCATTTGCAAAGCAGGTATTTCACTTAATGCCATTTTGCTTGCAACCCATGTAGTGCCCCAAACTGTACTAGTTGCTAATAACGCTATATAACCTTTTGCTTTTGATGATCGTAACAAAGTAAAATATTAATGTTTAAAATGTCGGGTGCCGGTCATTACCATTGCTAGTCCGTTTACTTTACAATATTCAATGCTGTCTGCATCTCTTACTGAACCGCCTGGTTGTATAAAGGCATCTATACCTGCTGTGTGTGCAATACGAACACAATCGTCAAACGGAAAAAATGCATCGCTTGCAAGTGTTGCTCCTGTTGTATCTGCGCCAAATTGCTTTGCTTTATCTATTGCATTTCTCAATGCATCTATACGGCTTGTTTGTCCGCATCCTTTACCAATAAGTTGGTTATTTTTTACCAAGGCAATGGCATTGCTTTTTAAATGCTTGCAAAGAATATTTGCAAATGCCAACGATTTCTTTTCATCTTTTGTTGTTTCTCTTCCTCCCACTTCTTTCCATTCGGAAATATTTGTTTCATCAGTTTGTTGTACTTGTGTACCATTCAGCAATGATTTGGTTTGTAGCTTTTGTTCAGGATATTTTTTTACTTCTAACAAAATCCTATTTTTCTTTTGTTGTAAAATGAGCAAAGCATCTTCATTAAATGATGGCGCTATCAGCACTTCAAAAAAAAGTTCGTTAATAGCATTTGCGGTAGCTTCATCTATTTGCTTGTTGCAAATAAGTACGCCACCAAATGCACTTTCCGGGTCGCCAGCGAGTGCTGCTTTCCAAGCATCCAATACAGTTTTTCTTATGGCAGCGCCGCAAACATTTGTATGCTTGATGATGCAAAAAACTGCCTCCCCTAAATCCTCAACCGCAGAGGGGACTATTGAACTTTGAGAAGATACAGGACTCTTGAATTCTTTGCAAAGCTGTAATGCGGCATCTACATCTACCAAATTATTAAATGATAATTCTTTGCCGTGTAGTTGATTAAATATTTCACTTAAGTCGCCATAAAAACCTGCTGACTGATGAGGGTTTTCTCCATAACGCAATGAACGATTTTCTTTATTAAAAGGAGTGTTTACTTCAAGGTTATTAAAATAAGAAGAAATAGCATTGTCGTAATGGGTACAAACATCAAAAGCGTTTATGGCAAAACTTCTCCGTTCGTCTAAAGTTGTTTCTCCATTCTTATCACTTAATAACTCTTCCAGTAAGGGGTAAGCAGTTTTTGAAGCTATCACAACAACATCTGCATGGTTTTTTGCTGCAGCCCGTATCATACTTGGCCCACCAATATCAATTTTTTCTATGATCAATTTTTCATCATCGGTATTGGCTACCGTTTCTTCAAATGGATAAAGGTCAACAATTACCAAATCAATTTCAGGGATAGCATGTTCCTTCATTTCCGTTACATGTACCTCATCATTTCTTTTACCCAAAATACCACCAAACACTTTTGGGTGTAGCGTTTTTACCCTACCACCTAATATAGATGGATAACCGGTCAATGTTTCAACAGGTACACATTTTACGCCAAGCTTTTCTATAAATTCCTGCGTACCGCCTGTACTGTAAATAGTAACATTTAACTTATTAAGTAACTCAATAATTTGCTCTAACCCATCTTTGTAAAAAACAGAAATGAGAGCTGATTGTATTTTTTTTTGCATGATAATATTTTGCCAAAAGGCTGTAAGATTGTTTAATAAAATATTACCTCATTGCAGATTTACAGCCTTGAAAATAAAAATCAACAGACTATTTTGCATCAAGTATAAAGGCGCCTTGTTCCCCTGTAATAAAGTAGCGCAAATGTAAATCTTCGCACTCTTTTTTCCATTGGGTAATTTTCCACAAACTGTTAGAAGCATCAAACACAATACAGGTGGGAGTTACGGCGCAAGTAATATCACTTATTTTTAAAAATGGATTTTTGGAGATCAATAATACATCTACAGAAGTTTTGTTTGTAATAGGCTCAAATTTTATAGTGCTGTCAATAACCATTATTTTTTTATCGTAAAACTGCCATACAAAGCGACGTTTTTTTAGTGCATCTAAGGTATCAATACTTTCTTCTACCTGTAAAGAAACCCGGGCAGGTTTCAAATTAAAATTTTGTAAAGCGCCGTCTGTTTTAAAAGCATCATCACCGTAAAACCAGTATTTATTAGCAGCTAAAAAATCAATAGCTGTATGTTTGCTCACATTGTAAATAATTAGCTTTTTCTGCTTTGTAAGATTTATTTTTCCATAAGCCCAGGTGGCTGAAAATAACACAAAGGTTGCCAGCCCAATTTTTACAAGTTGTTTATTTCTTCTTAATAAACCCGCAGCTACTAAAAATACAAATACATATAAAAATGTTGTAGTGGTTGCTGTTGAATATATTTTATCAATTAACGATAATGGCAGGTCATTACAAAAAGAAATTACCACATTCATTAACCATGTAAGTATATAAATAAATTTACCAACTATAGAAGCCAGAAACGGAACCACAGAAATGAATATTAAAAATATTTCTGCAAATAAAATTAGGGTAGATAATGGAACACATATTAAATTGGTTACTAAAAAAAGTGTTGGAATTTGATGGAAATAATAAATGCAAATGGGTAAAGTTAGAATTTGTGCAGCCAGGGTAATAGAGCACATTTGCCATAAATATTGTATAGGTCTATGGCTCGAATAATATAAATTTTCAATTGGTTTTTGTAACCAAATAATACCTATTACTGCAAAATAGCTTAATTGAAAACCCACATCCCATAATAAAAAAGGGTCGTAACAAAGTAATATAAATGCAGATGAAGCCAACGAATTATAAATGCTAGCTTGTTTAAAAAATTCTTTCCCAATAATAATGCAGGTAAACATTACAGCGCTTCGTAAAACAGATGCTGATGCACCTGTTATTAAACTAAAAAACCATAGGCAGGCCAGCATAAGAATTACTCTTGATACAGCATTTCGTTTTATAAAAGGTAATTTAGAAAATAGCCAAACCAACCCCACATATATTAAACCTAAATGCATACCTGATATAGCTATGATATGAACTACGCCTGTGTTACTGTACGCCTGTACTACATCTTTATCTAAATCTTCTTTGTAACCAATAAGCAATGCTTCTGCAATACCGGTAACTTTTTTACTACCTGCAATATATTTTTGTAAAAGGGTTATAGTTTTTTCTCTTGCATAAAATACAAAGCTATAAAGTGGATTTTCTTGGTGTGAGTTTAGCAAAACATATTTGTCTTTTTTTAGGAATACCTGATGAAAGCATTGCTGAAATGCCATATACCTGCTGTAGTTAAAACCACCTGGATTACCGGCATTTTTTATTTGTTGTATGCCACCTTTAATTATAATTTTATCTCCATATTTGAGAACAACTATACTTTCATTTTTTGAAAAATAAATTAGAAGTTTACTTGTTACGTTAATTAATTTTCCATTGGTAATAATGGATTCAACCTTTCCTTCTGCCTTGTAAGATTTATCTTTCTCAATTGGTGGTTCATTTATTTTTACAATAACAAAACTGCTATCATTATAATGATTACCAAACCATTCTTCTTTATTCCTTATATCTTTTTGCCATGTAATAAATATTGCGCTGCAGAAAATAATAAGGTTTAATAACAAACCTTGAAGCCATTGATATTTGTATTTAAATGCAAGTGGAAATAAATTGAAAAGCAAAAAGAAGAAGACAAATATTATGGTGAAAACTGATGTAAATATTATGGGAATCTCTTGATAATATTGAACAATTATGCCTGTAACAAAAGGCAATAATATGCGCACGAACGGTGCCAGTTTCCACAAGGGTGTTTTGTACTTTGCAGCCATCAATTAATTTTGGTGACGGGAATGTACAACGAGAGTTTGATTAAACGCTAATTAAAAGGGATTTTTTCGGTTTGTTTGAGTAATTCGTAAAATTCTTCTTCACCCATTTCATTTACTTTACCTGGCGGTAAATCTCCTAATAAAATATTACTGATGCTAAGCCTTATAAGCCTTAAGCAACGGTGCTTTACAGATAAAACCATTTTTCGTACTTGTCTAAATTTTCCTTCAGTAAGGGTAATTAATAACCAGGTATGGGGATAAATTTCTCGTGGGTCTGTTGCATATTTATAAAGTAATGTTGGGTTGGATACTATTTTAACTGAGTAGGGTTTTGCGAAATAATTTTCGGTATCGTTAATGGGAATGTTTACACCTTGCTGTAGTTTTAAAAATGTTTCTTCGGTCATTTTATGTTGTACCATTACCAGGTATGACCGGGTATGCGCCTCTTTTGCAAGAAATAATTTTCGGGTAACCGTTTTATCAGTTGTAAGGATGAGCAACCCTTCTGATGTGCTGTCTAATCTTCCAATGGCATGTGTACCTTCTGGAAAATTATAATCCATATCGCCCAACAGCCCAACATTATGGCTGCTAATAAACTGCGATACCATGTTGTTTGGTTTGTTGATGATGAAGTATCTTTTCTGTTGTGTAGACATATCTTTTTAGAATATGCAAACCTATGTTGATTTATGGTTACAACAAATTTGATGTATGATTATAAATAAAAAAAGCGCTATTCCAAAAGAGGAACAACGCTTCTCAGTTTTCGGGTAAATATTTAATTAATTATTGACAACTGCAGTAATCAAATTTCATTCCCCACTGGCCATCAGGATTAATTACTGTACCACTTCCCCAAGCCGTTTGCTGGTCTATAACTGAACCTGCTGCATTGAGTTTCTTAACAACTGCATGAGCTGCTATGCAACCACAAGATCCAAAAGGAATAGCCATTACAGGAATTTGATAAGTGTAGCTTGTTACATTACTGTGAGAAGATGCATACGGAAACTGTCCTGGTATTGGATTTCCCGGTCTGTTAACTGGAATAAGCGCACATTCGCCCACAAATAAATGTGTTTGATCAAGTACATAACCATTAGCTGTATTGTAGGTTACGTAAATAAAATTCGCATCATTGGAAACAGTAACATTTCCTGCATCCATGGTTTGGCCGGCAATTAATGTTGTAACTGTTGGCGTGCACTCAGTTGCTGGGGGAGTGTCTGCCTCTCTTCCGGCATCACCCCCACCCGTAATAGTTTTGGTTGTGCCTGCAGAATTACTATCCAATTCCTGAATGCCAGTATCAGTTTTTGAACAGGAACCCAACAAACCTACCATCGCAAAAAATTGGAGGGTAAAAAAGATTTTTTTCATTTTTTTGGTTTTATTAGATTAAAAAATTGGTCATTTAAAGGAAAATTGTTTTTCCAAAAAATAACATTTCATTTTATTAACTCCTAATAATCCCAATTATTGCATATGTATACAAATAAAAATTATAAGTATTTTGTAGAAGATATTCTAGCTTAAATTTGTCTTTGAATTAATAGATTCAATACCAGAGCATTAAGAAATATTTTACTTACTTAAATGCATACTTCTTTCCTTATATAATTGTCTAAAATAAGGATCACGCAAATCTTTTATAAAGCGGATAGCCTCGCCTGTGCTTTTCATTTCAGGACCAAGCTCTTTGTTTACACCAGGAAATTTATTGAAAGAAAAAACAGGTTCTTTTATGGCAAACCCTTTCAGATTTTTTTCGAATGTAAAATCTTTCAGTTTTGCAACTCCCAACATTACTTTAGTAGCAATATTTAAGTAAGGTATACCATATGCTTTTGCAATAAATGGTGTTGTACGGCTTGCTCTTGGGTTGGCTTCAATAACATACACATTACCATCTTTTATGGCAAACTGAATATTTATTAGTCCACGAATATTTAATGTTCTGGCAATTTTTTCTGCATATTCTTCCATTGCATGTACTACCAACGGGGTAAGGTTAAATTGTGGCAACACTGCATTACTATCTCCACTATGAATACCCGCCGGTTCAATGTGTTCCATCAAACCCATTACATGGAAATCTTCCCCATCAAATATGGCATCTATCTCGGCTTCCTGGCAACGATCAAGAAAATGATCTATCAATATTTTATTGCCAGGCAAATGCTTTAATAAACTTAAAACACCTTTTTCAAGTTCATCGTCATTCAATACAATACGCATTCTTTGCCCTCCAAGCACATAACTTGGGCGCAACAAAACCGGGTAGCCAACTTCTTTTGCCACTTCAATAGCCTGGTCAGTATCGTATGCTGTACCATAATTTGGATAAGGTATTTCCAACTCTTTTAATATGTCACTAAATCTGCCACGGTCTTCAGCTATATCCATACTGTCGAATGAAGTGCCAATTATTTTTATGCCCTTTTCAGTCAATTTTTTAGCCAGTTTTAAGGCTGTCTGTCCACCTAACTGTACAATTACACCTTCAGGTTTTTCATGCTCAATAATTTCCCAGATGTGTTCCCAGAATACAGGCTCAAAATAAAGTTTATCGGCCATGTCAAAATCTGTAGAAACGGTTTCAGGATTACAGTTTACCATGATCGCTTCCATGCCGGCTTCTTTAATAGCAAGCAAACCATGCACACAGCAATAATCAAATTCAATTCCCTGGCCTATACGGTTTGGACCGCTA
>JANPIF010000147.1:0-12570 GCA_031424845.1 Ferruginibacter sp. | reverse complement strand
TGATTATAGGCTTGCCAATGTTTGGAAAGGGTTCCTTCTTTCCTGTATTGTAAGAATTCGAAAGAGTACTTTACCACTTCCTGCATCAACTTTTTAAGTTTTGCAGGAGTTATATTTTTAATGATCGTCTCTGGGTGCAATTTTACCCGCCACAAAACTTCGTTTTTAATAATATTACCTACGCCCGAGAATATTTGCTGGTCAGGCAGTGCATCACATATTTTAGTATCAGGAATTTCTTTTAATTTTTTTATGGCTTTAGCGGCATTCCATTCATCACTCATCACATCAGCTTCCTTATCATAAATAGAAATGTCTTTTATAAGCTTTACATCTACCACATAAAAGTTCAGTTCTTCTTTTGCAAACTGAAGGCTAAGTTTAGCATTGATCTTTGGCTTTCTCTCATTAATTAAATAACTGCCAAATAACCTTAAGTGGATTTCTATATTAATACCATTCAGGCAAATGAATAAATGTTTGCCCCAAGTTTCTATGGATATGATTTTCTTTTGCTCGAGTAAGCTATAATCAATTTTTGCATAGCCCGATGCAGCAATGATTTTGCTGCCAATAAACGAAGAAATATTTTCTTTTACAATAATAAGTGAAGGACCTTCAGGCATGCTTTTTTTATTTGCAGGCTGCAAAACATAAGCCACAAAAAATCATAAAGTATCCGTAGTAAGAAATAAGCGAAGTGATTATTGAGACGTTATAACAAGCAAAATTGTTTTACCCATTTGCTCATTTTCCATAAGTTTAGAAGTAATCATTATTTTTTTAACCTTGCCAATTTTATCAGTATAGCTAAATGGTACATTTTTCATTACAGCTCGGGTTACAAGCACATTTGTAATATCTTTTTTAACATCAGGTCTGTTCCAAAAACTATTGTCAAGTTTTGTAAGTTTTAATTCTTGAGTTGAAGATTTTGTAAGACCAAATAATTTTAAAAACACCTTATTTGTTTTCATTATTCTGAGTTCAGAATTTAATATCACAAATGCAGAATCTTTTACTGAGTCAAATATTGTATGAATAAATTCATCGCTTTCTATTAAAAAGCCTTCCAGTTTTTTCTGTGTATTTATATTCTGAATAATTTTTACAACGTATTGCTCCCCTTCTTTGTTTGTAGCAGCAATTGATTCTCCTAAAACCCAAATAGGAATTCCTTCCTTATTCAGCAAATAATTATTATCACTTTTATTACCTTTTTTAAGGGCAGTTTTAATTTCCAAGCCAGGTCTATTTGCTTTTCTGTCCTCATTGGTAAAAAGGATTTCAAAGTTTTTACCAATTAATTCATTTTTTTTATAACCAAAGGCATTCATGAAGCCTTTATTTACATTTAAAATTTTGCCTTCTGTATTTAATAACAGAATTGAATTTTCAACAGCATGTTTAAATATGCCGTCAAATAAACCGTGAGTATTTATCATTTGGTAAGCAGTTAGAACAATAAAGATATACGGTAATTGTATGTAATGGGATTAATTTGTGTAATAATTTCAACAGAATAAAGCATATAAAAAAACACATTTATATAATGCACTATCTTTTAGCTGGAACAACATTTGTATTTGATGTTTCAACTAAAAATTAAATTATGGCTACATTAACCAACAAAAAAGTTGCAATACTTACTGATAATGGCTTTGAAGAAATAGAACTTACATCTCCCAAAAAAGCATTGGAAGATGCCGGTGCTTTAGTACATATCGTTTCTCAACAAAAGACAGTGAAAGGGTGGGATCATGATCATTGGGGATTGGAGATAGAGGCTGATATAAACCTTGCAGACGCAAACCCCGAAGATTATGATGCACTTATGTTGCCTGGTGGTGTAATGAATCCCGATAAGATGCGCACAGAAGAAGAGTATATAAATTTTGCACAGCACTTTTTAGAAACAGGAAAACCACTTGCAGCAATATGCCATGCACCACAATTATTAATTGAAACAGGTATGTTAGCGGAAAGGAATATGACATCTTACCCATCTTTAAAAACCGACCTTAAGAATGCAGGTGTTATTTGGGAAGACAAAGAAGTTGTAACTGATAAAGGTTTAGTAACAAGCCGCAGCCCGGAAGATTTGCCGGCATTTAACAAAAAAATGATTGAGGAAATAGCAGAAGGGCAACATTTAACCGAAGGTACATTTAAGAGAGGCACGACCTCTATGGGATAGTAGAAACATTAACCCAAAAAATAACAGTAAAAATAAAGAGCGAAATTTTCGCTCTTTATTTTTATTCCGTATCAGCTTTACTATATCCGTTATTCTCTTCATCTTCTTCGCCAATTTCTTCATTGGCATCATCGTCTTCTGCCCCTGGTATATCAAGGTCGTTACCAGATATATCATCTGCTGAACTTTGTTCATTAAGTAATTCTCCATCATCATCTGTATTATCCAACAGAGATTTTTTTAACTCCAGTTCATCTTCAGAAAGTGGATCACTGTTAAACATTTCATCCAGCATTGCTTTTTCTGCAGGTGTAATGATCGAGTCATCATACTCTGTAATTTCTTTGTCGTCGTTATGGTCCATGGTTATGATTTTAGATATAATTCGGTTCAAAGGTTGTGCCGCAATTTGGCATAATTGTTATTGAATGAACTATATAAAAATTAGGTATGAAATTTTTTTCCCCCATTATTATATTGTGTTTTGTATTTGTCTCCTGTGCTGAAAGTAAGGACGGCGATATGAAAGAAACTGAAACAACAAATAATGTAATAGATTCGGATAAAAATATACAAAACTATACCATGAATGGCTGCTACAGAATGATCATTGAAAACGATACAGCTACCATGAAGGTATCTCAAGAACAAGATTCTATTATTGGATCACTTATCTATAAAAGAAAAGATAAAGACAGCAACAAAGGAGAAGTACATTTATTAAAAACAAAAGATCGTGTAGAAGGTTGGTACACCTATCAATCAGAAGGTACAACTTCTGTAAGGCAAATTGTATTTAAAACTACAGACAGCAGTTTTGCAGAGGCGTATGGAGATATTAAAATGAGAAACGATACTGCCCTTTTTAAATATCCTCATGCATTAAATTATGAAGAAAAACATAGTTTTAATAAAGTAAATTGCAACTAAAGATTTTATATGAAAGTTGTTTTTCCGGTTCTATTTTTTGCTTTATTTTTTTCTTGTTCTCCTAAACCATATTCTGCTACCAATAAAGTTTATAGGAAACAGGTGCAGTCCTTTGCTAAAATTTTATCTTCCAATCCTGCTGATTCTATTAGGGCCGATTCCTTAAAGATCCCATCATATTTTGTAGGTACTACTAATTTTGGCATGAGAAAACCTAATATTGTTATCATTCATTATACGGCTCAAAAAAGTTGTGAGCAAACACTTCAAACATTTACAAAGCCTGCTACACAAGTGAGTGCTCATTATGTAATTTGTAAAGATGGAACACTACACCACATGCTAAATGATTATCTCCGTGCATGGCATGCAGGCGCTGGTAAATGGGGGAATAGCAATGATATAAATTCAAATTCAATTGGAATAGAAATTGACAATAATGGCGTAGATAGTTTTTCTACAGCACAAATAAATACTTTAAATGGTGTGCTGGCATTTCTTAAAAAAGCATACAATATTCCTGCTGCAAATTTTATTGGTCACAGTGATATTGCACCTACCCGAAAGCCAGACCCAGGTATTTTGTTTCCATGGAAATCCTTATCAGAAAAAGGATACGGAAATTGGTACTCAGATACAACAGCTATTAAATTACCTATAGATTTTAATACAAAATATGCCTTAAAAATTGTGGGGTACGATGTAAAAGATTTGTCAGCAGTTTACAGAGCTTTTAGAATGCATTTTTTAGGTTATAATAATGACGGTGAATTAACGGAGCCTGAGAAAAAAGTATTGTATTCCCTCATGCAACAATATCTATAAATCCTTTATTAAATTTTCCAATAAAATTTCTTCCAGCACTTTTTTTTTAGAGCCATTTTCTTCATCATACCACTTTATCAATCTTATAAAACCATCTGAAATTTCTATACCTGTAATATCTCCATCATCAAAACAACAACAGCCCGTATTAAAATAAGACGGCTTTAAAAACTCCTGCCTTTTTCCTGGAATGTTATTAGATGGATGATCAAAATATTTACCTGATGCAAATACCGGAACATGTGTATGACCGGTTATTAGTAATAAATTTTGCTCATTGCTGCTCCACTCACTCATCATTATATTGTGTTTATTGCGCAGAGAATAATCATTGCTTGGTGTATTTACATTTATGCGCAGATAACGTTGCATTGGCATCCAAATATGTGCAATAACCCAGGTACTAAAACTGTTGTTATCACTCATAATATCTCCCTGGTGACCATGTGTAAGAAAAATACGAAGTAATGAATTGGCTGTTTTTAATTTTATCACCATGCCCTCGTAAACAACCAATGGCATGGTAAAATATTTCTTTAAATTGAGTAAAACATCCAGTTTGTTTTTCCAAATAATATCGTGGTTGCCAAACGTTTTAAAAAATCTATCGGGTTGAAATAACGCTTCGGCAGCGAAAGCCTTTTCATTGGCTTGCAAAACTTGTTGAGGAGTAAATTTCCACAATTCCTCTGTATCTCCAAGTGCGATAAAGCTGAAATTATTTTCGTTGTAATATTTTAAAGCAGCCAGGTAATTTGGTTCATTTTGTTTAAAATCATCTGCCCAGCTTTTATCCCCTTTGTGCTGGTCGCTAAAAATGATAAACTTCGCATTGGGAGCATCTGCTTCTAAAATGATACATCGCTGTTCACTTTCTTTTTCACTATCTGCTAATAAATCTGATAACGATTTAAATACTACATCTTTTTGAGGCGCAGCCGAAAAATTATTGGCAATCCAAAGTAAAGGACGCTTTAAAAAATATAGCCAAAAGCCACGCATTAAACAGTTTCATTTTTCCGGATAAAATATTTTCCCACTACTGGAAGTTTAGCAAATTCCTTGTGCTCTACCAATGCAAGAAAACGACAATAAATAAAAACCAAAAATATGGCTACAGCAAAACTGAAATAATTATTGGAATACAAATGAGTAATGCCTTTATGAATAAAAAATATTACGGTTACAATTACTAAATAAGCAATCAGTTTTTTCCAGGCATATGGTACACGATAATATTTTTGCCCAAAATGATTTGACAATAATAACATGGAACCATAAGCAGCAAATGTTCCCCAAGCGCATGCCATTAATCCAAAATGAGGAATAAAAATATAATTTATAAGGACTGAAATGGCAGATCCAAAAAGGGTGATCCATGCGCCATAAATTGTTTTGTTGCTTAGTTTATACCAAACAGTTAGATTATAGTAAATACCAAGAAAAATATTTGCCATTAATAAAATTGGAACTACTCCCAAACCTTCCCAGTATTTTGGACCAATAAAATATTTCCACAAAGGGATAAATAAACTTACTGCTAAAAACATTACTGATAATACAATGATAAAAAATTTCATAATTCGTGCGTACACTCTCTGTGGGTTTCCAGCTTCTGCCTGTTTGAAAAAGAAAGGTTCTGCACTCATTTTAAAAGCCTGAACAAACAACGATATAAGTATAGCAAGTTTTGCACAAGCATTAAATATTCCAATCTGAGATTCTCTAAATGCTTCTGTACCTGGCAACCACCACCGCAGCATTATCCTGTTCATGGTATCATTTATAACTCCGCCCATTCCAACCAAAATAAGTGGAAGCGCATAGACCATCATCTGTTTCCACAATGCTGTATTAAATGCAAAACGGATTTGTAAAATTTCTCTGAAAAGAAAAAGTAATGTTATAATAGATTGTATAAGATTTGCAAACACTACATACGTTACTGGATTTATTGATGGATCATAGACTGATGAGATCCACTTTTTGCTAGCATAATTTTCTGTACAATATTTAATAAAAAACCAAGTGAGAATAATGTTTGCAATGATACCCACAATTTTTGCCGCAGCGTATTTTACTGGTCTTCCATCTTGCCTTAGCCTTGCAAACGGTATAGCAGCAAGCGTATCTACTGCAATTATTAAAATCATTAATTTAATAATAGTAGGAAATTCTTCTAACCCGATGGACTGGCCAAGTAAATGCTGGTTTGCCCATAGAACTCCGGTAAATAATAAGGTAGAAAAAAATAAAGAAATGGCCGCTGTACTATAAATGTTTTTATTCCCCTCTTTATTACCTGCAAACCTAAAGTATGCGGTTTCAAAACCGTAAGTAAAGAGTACATTAAAAATTGGTATCAATGAATATATTAAACCAATTTTTCCATAATCGCTTATGTCTGCTAAATTATAGGTAAGAAAAGGTGTAAGTAAATAATTTAAAAACCTTGCAGCAATTGTACTGCCACCATACCACATCGTTTCACTCGCCAATTTTTTTATGCTGCTCAAAGGATAAATAATTTTTTCAAAAGTAATGAATTGTAGCAATTTGCCTTTGGCGAATTGTTATGGTATAAAACATTTTTAGGAACTAGCCTTTGGCGAATTAAAAACGATTCGCCAAAGCCAAATTCCAATGAGTAAATTTTACACAAACAAATTTTATTGTGCAAATCTTTTATTTTTTGTAAAACTTGTATCCGTAAGGGTATATAAAAAAAGGGTTAACTGTTTTTTTTCTTTTTCTGTTAAGACAATCTTTTTCCGTAATGAAGGGTCTAAATTAATTATAGTTGTATCAAGGTTTGTGTAATGATTTATTACATTATCTAAACCCTGCATTCTGCCGTCGTGTATGTATGGCATTGTTAAGGCTATATTACGAAGGGTGGGAACTTTAAATTTTAGAGAATCTTTTTTATCCTGCGTAATAGCCTGTCTGCCCACATCTACAAAACGATTTAAGGAAATGCCATTATTGCGAAAACTATTATCGGTAAACAAAGGTTCTTTGTGGCAACCATTACAATTTGCTATAAATATTTCGTACCCTTTTTCTTCCGGTTGTATAAATGTCGCTTCTCCTCTTTTTACCTTATCGTATTTACTGTTTGCACTTACAAGGCTTCCTGTAAACTGCGTTATGGCTTTCAGCATTCTTTCTGTAGTAACATTTGCATCACCAAAAGCTTTTACAAAAAGGGTACTATAATCAGAATCATCTTTTATTTTCATTAAAACAGAATCCAGTTTTTCACCCATTTCATTGGGCGCACTTAATGGAAAAAGCGGCTGGTTTTCTAAATGATTTATGCCACCATCCCAATGCCAATCTTTCATCCATGCCAGGTTAATAAGCGCAGGCGCATTTCTGTTGCTAAAACTATTGTTTACCCCATGGCTAAGATCATGGTCGTATGTAGCAAAAGATGCAAACTGTTGGTGACAACTTGCACAACTCACCTCGCCATCCTTACTAAGCCGGGCATCGTAAAATAATTTTTTTCCTAATTGAAAACCTTCTTCGGTTAATTTATTTTTTAAAAAAATATTTGTGGGTGGTGCGGGAAAACCTTTTGGGATGATAAAAACAATTGGTGTAGGAGCATACATTTTTTTTGCTGCACTTATCATCACCAGCGCAGCGGTAACGAAAAGAAAAAAGTATATGATTATTTTTAGTTTCAATTAATTTTTTACTTTAAAGTGCTACACTGTCAGCCTGAGCCTGTCGAAGGCGGGTTCGTTTATAGCAACGAGTTTGACAAGCTCACCCTGACAATCTTACAAAATCTAACTTTTGTTATTAGCTAAGTGATCGTTCATTTTTTGCCTTCAATATTTCTCAAAACAGATGGAAGCTTTATTATTTAAACCAACTAATTTTTTATTAAAAACATTCCTTCAAAATTATCCGCTGCTATTTTTGCTTTCTCACCAGGTGCAGTAATTACTGGGTTTTCAGCAATATGCAATTCATTTAAACCTTTCCAATACTTATCGACATTTAATTGAATGGTGATGCTGGTATTATTTCTAAAATAATTTTCAGAGATTGGTAAAAATATTTTTCGCATTGTTTTATTAGTGCCTTTGTAACCACCAATATGATGTTCAATTCTGTTATTATCTGCATTTGATGAATTCGATTTTCCTTCCAACTTAAACATTATATAACCGTTGTTCCATGTCCAAAACATATCATTTAAAGGGTCCAATGTACCGCTTTGTGCGCCACTGCAGTTATCTACACTATCTACCCCTAACAAAAAAGAAATACCTTTTATTTTTGTATCGTTCAGTGGTACTTTTAAAATATTATTTTTTGAAGCATCAATTAACCAAACTGATTTTCTGGGTTTAATTATTTTAGCATTTACCAATTCCATATTACTTACGTAATATTTTAACTTACTTACGGTATAATTTTCTTTGAAAGAATTTGTATAATTACTGTCGTTTACAACCAGTTTTTTTTCATTTGCAATAGTTTCAAAGATTATAGTACGATACAATCTTTTTTGCTGTGCAATTGCATTATTAGAAAAAACAAAAAAAACTATAATAAAAATCAACTTATTCATCTCTACTAATTTTCTTTCTTCCTTGTTTTACAATGCCGTCTTTCTTTTTTGTTTCTAATCTTTTTCTTACAACCGCTTTGGGTATTTTGGTAGCTGTTCTTTTTTTAGGAAGTATTAAAGCAGCTTTTACCAGCGCCTTCATCTTTTTCAACACTTCTGCTTTGTTGGCAAGCTGCGTTCTTTCTGTTTGGCTTTTAACCAATAAAAAACCACCGGAATTTATTTTGTTAGCTAGCTTTTCTTTAATAAGTATTTTCTGCTCGTCTGTAATAATTTCAGATGTTTCCACATGCCAATAGCCTTCAACCATGGTTTCTACCTTGTTTACATTTTGCCCACCTTTGCCACCGCTTCGGGCTGTTTTGTATTTTATTTCGTATATGATATCGGCTAACATAGCTTTCAAATTTACTTATTATTGATAGTAAATTATGATGGCATTATTATTTCTATGGTTAATATTTCCATAATAAGAAAAAAACAAGCATTTTTGCAACAAACCTAAGTCGTTTTATGTTGAACAATATTTATCAGTCACTTGTAGATCGGAAGCGCCATAGCAAAAAATCTTTTGCCGTGCTTATTGATCCTGATAAAGTGAATGATAACAGTGTAGAAGAATTGATACAATTGTCCCTGGAAGCCGAGGTAGATTATTTTTTGGTGGGGGGCAGTTTGGTAATATCAAGTTATTTAGATGAGTGTGTGCAACTAATTAAACGTAGTTGTAATATCCCGGTTATACTTTTTCCCGGCAGTCCATCGCAAGTAAGCAAATATGCCGATGCATTATTATACTTAAGCTTAATAAGTGGACGTAATCCCGAGTTACTTATTGGGCAACATGTAGTATCAGCACCTTTTGTAAAACAAAGCGGGCTTGAAATTATGCCAACCGGGTATATGGTTATTGATGGCGGTGCTCCCACTACCGTTTCTTACATCAGCAATGCATCTCCTTTACCAGCAGATAAAAATGAAATAGCCATGTGTACAGCTATGGCTGGCGAAATGCTTGGTATGAAATTAATTTATATGGATGCGGGCAGTGGTGCCAAAAAAGCCATTTCAGAATCAATGATACAAAAAGTATCTTCTTGCATAGATGTGCCGCTTATTATTGGTGGTGGTATTACTACTGCAGAAAAAGCGTATCTAAATTGCAAAGCCGGTGCAGATGTGATTGTGGTCGGCAATGCTATTGAAAAAGATGCCAGCTTAATTAAGGAAATTGCCGCTGCTATTCATAGTGTAGCGGTAAGGAGCTTGTAGAAATAACATTGCTTTTAAAAATCAAACTTTTTTCTCACCTCCTACTTGCTATCAGCAAATTCAAATCAGTGAATTTTAAATTAAACCTTTCGCTTAAATGAAAATTGGTGAGAGAGCCTTTAAATAAATAAATACCGGTGCGGATATTAAATTTATACCATATCACATTATCTACACCACCATCTTCTGCAGTTTCCAACAACAATGGCATCAACACATTGCTGATGGCTTGAGAAGCTGTACGTGCAAATCCACTCGGAATATTTGGAACACAATAATGTATAACATCATATTTTGTAAAGGTTGGTTCTTTGTGTGTGGTTACATTGCTGGTTTCAAAACAGCCGCCATGGTCAATGCTAACATCCACTATCACACTTCCTTTGCGCATGTTACTCACCATAGTCTCTGTAACTACCATTGGTGTTCTGCCACCATCATTGCTTAATGCACCTACTGCTACATCGCATGTTTTTAATTGCTTGGCAAGTATTTTTGGTTCAATAACAGATGTCCATAACCTTCCTCCAATGTTATTTTGTAAACGCTTTAAACGGTAAATACTGTTGTCAAAAATCTTTACGCTGGCGCCCATAGCAAGTGCAGTACGAGCAGCATATTCACCCACAATACCAGCACCCAATATAATAACTTTTGTAGGCGGAATACCGCTGATGCCACCTACCAATACCCCCTTCCCATTATTTGCATTGCTTAAATATTGCCCTGCAATAAGCATTACTGCAGAGCCAGCTATTTCGCTCATGCTACGCACAATGGGGTTATGTCCACTATCATCTTTTAAATTTTCAAAACTGAGGGCTGTAATTTTTTTAGCCATCATCTTTATCAATATTTCCCTTTTCATAGCTGCCAAATGAATGGGAGAAATAATGTATTGATTCAATTTCATCAACTCACAATCTTCCTCACTAACGGGCGCACTTTTCACTATGATATCACATTCAAAAACCTGTTTTTTATCATATAAAATTTTTGCACCGGCTTCACTATAATCAGTGTCACCGTAATTGGCACCTATACCGGCATTGCTTTCAACATTTACCTCATGCCCGTTTGCTACAATTACACTTACAGCATCTGGGGTAAGGGCAATTCTGTTTTCATTAAATGAATCTTCCTTTGGTATGCCAATGCACAAACATTCACGCTTTGGTTTTATATCAAGCGTTTCTTCCAGCGTTTCGTAAGTAAGGGAGGGTGATACAAAAGGTTTTGTGGTTGCCATGGGTTGGTTAATTAGTTGATTAATTAAATCAACGGTTTTAATAATTTATGGGTTGAAAAAAGATAAAGCCATTTCAATGTAGTACAATTTAAACAAAAGTTTCAAATCAACAGGTCAACTAATAACTAACTTCCGTTCATTCTCGCCGGAAATAGAAATATAACAATGCACTGTATCATTAGGAAACAAAGCTGGAGTAATCTCAGGCCATTCAACCATGCACAGATTACCACTGTACAAACAATCTTCCACACCGGCATTAATGGCCTCCTGTTCATCTTTCAACCTGTATAAATCTAAATGGTAAATGGTTTTGCTTTCGGCAGATGTGTATTCATTTATAATGGAAAATGTTGGACTACTTACAGCATTTTTTACACCCATCACTTCACATACTGCATGTACAAAAGTGGTTTTACCTGCGCCCATTTCCCCATGCAATGCAATAACATTTTTTCCGGCAATGGCTTTTAAAAAACCTGCTGCAGCTTCATTTATTTTATCTAAAGAAAAAAATACATCCATGTTGCAAAGATAAATTGCATTATTAATAATTGGTTAACGGAGATAGAAGATAATTTTGCAGTATGCAAACAACAGAATTGAAAGTAGAAGGAATGACCTGTAGTAATTGTGCATTGAGTGTAAGTAATTATCTTAAAAAAGAAGGATTAACAAACGTAAAAGTAAACCCCATAACCGGAGATGTAAGTTTTAACTCAGAGGCAGATGCAGGCATAATAAAATTAAGAGCGGGTATAAAAAAACTGGGATATAATGTAGTTGATCAATCGAAAGAAGGAGAACCCCATAAAGTAACATTTTTATCGAGTAACAAACAAAGGTTTTTCTTTACACTTCCATTTACGTTGGTGCTGATGATGCACATGTTACCTATGGGTACTTACACCCATTGGTTAATGAACCCATGGATACAAATTGCATTTTGCCTTCCTGTTTTTATTACAGGTATGTATTTTTTTGGAAGAAGTGCGGTAAAGAGTTTATTGCATGGTACCCCCAATATGAATGTGCTTATTGCGGTTGGAGCATTGGCATCATTTGTTTATAGTTTAGTTGGTGCAGCATTAAACCTTGGGGAGCATTATCTTTTTTTTGAAACAACTGCCTCAATTATTACATTGGTATTTTTTGGAAATTATTTAGAAGAAGCTTCCATTCAATCAACTCAAAAAGCGGTACGTTCTTTAACCGCTTCGCAAAAAGTAATGGCTAACATGATTGCTTTTGATGATGAACATAAGGAGCAAATTTTTCCTCTGGAAAATATTTTCTTAAAAACCGGTGATCTTGTTTTGATAAAAACCGGAGAACAAGTACCTGCAGACTGTAAAATTTTATGGGGAGAATGCATGGTGAACGAAGCTATTATAACCGGTGAAAGTTTACCAATAGCAAAAACAAAAAAGGATTTTTTAATTGGTGGTAGCGTTTTGGAAGATGGGTTGGTAAAAGCGCAAGTTACTGCTGCAGGAAAAGATACCG
>JANPIF010000146.1:0-20981 GCA_031424845.1 Ferruginibacter sp. | reverse complement strand
CACCGTGCAAGTGGAAGTGATGATGCAAGCAAGGCAGCACCAAAAATTTTAATGACTTTAGAAGAATGTATGGAGTACATACAGGCAGATGAGTGTATTGAGGTTACGCCAAAAAGTATCCGTCTTCGTAAGAATATTTTGGATGAAGATGCACGCAAGCGTGTAAGCAAGAGCATGAGTTCAGAAATGGCGTAAGCTGTTTTTAAAGTATATTGAAATCCCGGTTGTTTGAAAGCAGCCGGGATTTTTTTATGTTTTATTCTTTAGGAGCTTGAGCAGAGGAAAATGAATGAGCATTTGTATCCGCCTTTTTGTAGTATTGCTGCAAGCAAGTTTTCAATAATTTAAAATTTACTAAGTGCAGCAGCTACTACTGCCAATGCGGGCTAGGCTCAGAAGTACTACTTTGTTCAGAGAGTGTGGAAATTCATATATTAGTTCTTCACACAACGATTATGGAAAGAATTATGACTAAATTTAAAATAGAGTTTAACACATGCATTCAGTTCACAAAAAAGGTAAATAACATTGCAAAGCTTATTGTTTGCTTCATTATTTTTTGACAAGTTTATATAGCAATTCCTGTCCTGCTTCATTGTATTCTTTAACAAATGGGTGATCTAAATCCGCTTCTTCAGGAAGGTTGTTAAGAATATTTTTAATAGTATTATCGTGTTCAGAAAGTATTCTTACAATATTTTGTGGGCTACCATCAATTTCTCCATTAACCTTTTCAGCAATGTCCTTTAATTGCCTTCCAATGTTTAATCTGCTTTCTGTCAGAGAAAGTTGATAGTTTGGACCACCCCAAATTTCATCCGCTTCTTTATCATCTTGTCCATCATCTTCCCAATTACACACTCTACAAATTTCATATCCATCTCTTTCGGTTAATGTGGGATAACCACAACTTGGGCAAGAAAATAGATTAATAGAATGCTGCGACAAAAATTTATTAAGCGTGTCTCTCCTCGTCCGAAAATCCCCTAGAATTTTCAGATCTTCTATACGAAGATTTGAACTTTCAAATTTTTCAAAAGAATCTTTGCTCATTATTATTTTTTGATTAATCCTATCATTTTGATAGGATGTGGTTTAAGTGTTAAGATATATATTCCTTCACAACTTCTTCTCAAAAAATACAGCATTCTCCTCAGGGTTAAAATAGTATGGTTCTATTTCGTAAAACCCATGTTTTTTGTAAAGATTAATGGCGGGGGTCATGTTTGCAAGTGTATCTAAACGTATCCGTTGGTAGCCCAATAATTTTGCACCGGCCAGCGCTTTTTCTAATAGCATAGTACCAGCGCCAGCCTTACGACTAGCGGGTTTTATGTACATTCTTTTTAGCTCAGCAATGCCCTCACCTTTTTTGCGGATGGCAACACAACCAATAAATTCATTTTCTTTTTGCAATAAAAAAATAGCACCAGTTGGCTCACTGTACATTTCTTTTAACTGTAATAATTCTTCTTCAAAGTTTTGAAAGCTCAAATCAATATTTAGCCACTCCGCATATTCTTTAAACAATGCAGATGCAGCAGCGTATTCAGTTTCGGATTGTACAGTGATTATTTTAAACATTTTTTGTCTGTTTATTTGCAAGAAAAACACCCGAAAATATCAACAATCCTGCAAGAATTTTGTAGGCAGATAATTCTTCACCCAAAAAACCAATGGCCAATGCTGCAGCAAATAATGGCTGTGTATAAATGTAATTACCAGATATAGCAGCACCAAGATTTTTTATACCGTAAATATTAAACAGGTAAGCGCAAAATGTCCCCGGAATGGCAATCATCCCCAAAGTGAAATATTCTTTGCTGCTGTAGTTTTCCCAGTTTATCTCAGTAAACTCGTGCCAGCAAAAGGGTAGTATAATAAAAAAACCCACAGTAAAAACATTGCGCAACATTGCAACGGGGTTGTACTCCAGCATCAGCGGCTTTACCAGCACAAAATAAAAAGTATAAGAAACAGCATTTAAAATAATAAGCAAGTCACCCAAAAGAACATCTCCCGGGTTACCCGAGCGGTCCTTGGCCAGTATCAAAACCATTGCACCTCCAATGCCCAAGGCGAGTCCAATCAACTTATTATTAGTAAGCTTTTCTTTTAATACCCACGCAGCAATAAACGTAATTAATATGGGTGTTATGAGTAACAGCAGCGAAGCATGTATAGAATAAGTGAGCGATAATCCCTTTATAAAAGCAAGCTGGTTTATGGCTATGCCTGTGATGGCACACATAATAAACTTTCCCCAATCCTTTTTTTGAATCCGCTTTTTTTGTTTATTAAAAATAAACAATACCCACAATAGGATTGCTGTAACTCCAACACGAATTAAGTTTAACCCAAACGGTTTTAAAAACCCACCGTTTATTAAGTACTTGACCGTAGTAAAATTTAGTGCAAAAAATATATTCGTTACTAAAAGTGCAAGGTGAGCTTTTGTTTTTGTTGTCAATATCAGATATTTAAAGAAGCGCAAAAATAAAAAGAACCTTTCATAATAAGGGATTCAATATATACCGTGCATCAGCAATGGTATTTATTTACCTTTGCAGCCGAATTAAAAATATTATGAGCGAACAACATTTATCAGAACAGGAAATTATTAGACGAGAAAAACTGGTTGAATTACAGAAAGCCGGAATAGATCCGTACCCTGCAGCATTGTACCCGGTAAATACATCTGCGGCAGCTATAAAAGAAAATTATAAGGGCGAAGAGAACAAGGCAGACTTTGCAGATGTGTGTGTAGCGGGCCGTATAATGAGTGTGCGTGACATGGGAAAGGCAAACTTTGCAGTGCTACAGGATGGGAGCGGTAAAATACAGTTTTATATAAAGCAAGATGATATTTGCCCTGGCGAAGACAAAAGCATGTACGCTAATGTGTGGAAGAAATTGGTAGATATCGGTGATTTTATTGGAGTAAAAGGATATGTATTTACTACAAAAACCGGTGAAACATCTATTCACGTAAAAGAGTTTACCATCTTAAGTAAATCGCTTAGACCGTTGCCGATTGTAAAAGAAAAAGATGGAGAATCTTTTGATGAAGTTACAGACCCCGAGTTTCGTTATCGCCAGCGCTATGCAGATTTAATAGTGAACCCCGGCGTGAAAGAAGTGTTTATAAAGCGCACAAAAATGATGAATGCCATTCGTGCTTTTTTAAATGACCATGGTGCTTTGGAAGTAGATACGCCGGTGTTGCAAAGCATTCCTGGTGGTGCAGCGGCTCGTCCGTTTAGTACCCACCACAATGCATTGGATGTGCCCATGTACATGCGCATTGCAAATGAGCTTTACCTAAAAAGATTGATCGTAGGTGGGTTTGAGTGGGTATATGAGTTTAGCAGAAACTTCCGTAACGAAGGGATGGACCGCACACATAACCCTGAGTTTACTGTATTGGAATTTTACACTGCCTACAAAGATTATGAGTGGATGATGGATACCACAGAGCAATTGCTGGAAAAAACTGCCATTGCTACAAATGGTGTTGCAACTGTGCAAAGTGGCGAAAATGAAATAAGTTTTAAGGCTCCTTACAAACGCATCACCATGTACGATGCTATAAAAGAACATACCGGTTTTGATATTTCAGAAATGGATGAAGATGGCATTAGAAATGTTTGTGTCGAATTAAAAATACATGCAGATGCAAAGTGGGGCAAAGGAAAATTGATAGATGAAATTTTTGGCAGCAAATGCGAGCACCATTATATACAACCAACTTTCATTACCGATTATCCGGTAGAAATGAGTCCGCTTACAAAAAAGCACCGCAGCAAACCGGGCTTGGTAGAGCGTTTTGAATTGATGATAAATGGTAAAGAAATTGCCAATGCATATAGTGAGTTAAACGACCCAATAGAACAGCGGGAACGCTTTGAAGAGCAGGTGAAATTAATGGAGCGTGGCGATGATGAAGCCATGTTTATTGACCATGATTTTTTACGTGCGCTTGAATACGGTATGCCACCTACAAGCGGTATCGGCTTTGGTATTGACAGACTTTGTATGTTACTTACTGGCCAGGTTTCTATACAGGATGTGTTGTTGTTTCCAATGATGCGGCCTGAGAAAATGGATTAATTAAAATGACGTAATTTCAAGCTATGAATAAAGAGTCTATTTTAGAGTCGTTAAAAAAACTAAAGCCTGTTCTTTCAGAAAAGTACAGCGTTAAAGAAATTGCTTTATTCGGATCTTACAGCAGAAATGAACAAACCTTAGAGAGCGACATAGATATTCTTATTCGTTTTGAAAAGCCAACATTTGATTCGCTTTGTAATTCTTTCGATCTTCTACAAAGTGCCTTTGGTAATACCTCAGTCCAGGTAGTAAGCAGAGGAGGAATAAAACCACAATATTTTGATGCGATAAAAAACGATCTTTTGTATGCCTAAAAGAGATGATTTATTATTGCTAAAGGATATTGCTGAATGTGGTAAAAACATTATGAAATACACATCGGGTGTAAATTATGAAGATTTTATAGCCAACCAAATGATGGTAGACGCTGTTATTAGGAACCTTGAAGTAATTGGCGAAGCTGCCAATATTTTAAGTGATGAAATTAAAGATAACAATCCTGAAGTAGAATGGAAACAAATGACAAGGTTTAGAAATCTTCTTATACATTTCTACTTTGGTGTAGACCATGAAATTGTTTGGAATGTAGTTACAAATAATTTAGATAACAATTTGGATTTTATTGAGCAGATTATAGTTGCATCCTAACACAATATTATTTGAAAATCAACTCTTTTTTAAAAGTTAATTTAAAATATATCTTTCTATTGCAAATTAACAGTAAGCAGTTTTACATCCGCTGATACGGTAATGCCACTCACAGTCACAGTGCCCGTACTTTTTACCTGACCAACACCTTGTGCATAATACGTATCGCCTGTTGCGGGGTTTGGACCTGTACGGTTTAAAGTTACAACCAAAACGTTTTTAAAATTAAACCCGTCAAGTTGGTAAGTGGGTAATTTATCCTTCATTCTGTAGTTAAAGGTGTCAGAACCATTAATACCGCCAAGCCAACTTTCACCTACATTTCTATCTGCATCTAACACCAACAACTGCGGCTTATTTGTAGAGCCTGTAAGTATGGAATAGTATTTATTCCCTTCCTGCCGCACATACTGGTTTAGGTTACTCGTAATATTATCATCACTGCTGAATATCTGAAAAGTAGAACCATATGCAGCTGTATCAGAAGTTAATCGACGAAAAGTGAAAGTTGTATTTTGGAAACCTCCAATTGTTCTTCTGTATGTCCAAGTAGAACCTGGTACCTTGGGTTGATAAGTAAGTGAATCTCTTGTATTGTTTGTATTTACAGTTTGTATTTCTACTTTTTTGCAGGAGATAAGCGATAAAAGACAAAAGAAAACTGGTATTAAATATTTCATAGTTAAGTATTTGATAATACTAATTTAAGTAATAATTATGCCACTTACCATAATCGTAAAAGAAAATGATCTCTCAATTACTCAATCCAACAAACTTTAAAGAACAACAAATCTTCAATAGAGGGTTGAGCAAAAAATCTAAAATCTCATATCTACAATCTAAAATCTACTTCATTCCATCTAACTCTTTTTGCATTTTAAACATTTCATCCCGTAATCGTGCAGCTTCCATAAAGTCTAAATCTCGTGCAGCACGTTCCATATCTTTTTTAATCTTTACAATGGCCTTTTCCATTTTAGGAATAGTTTTGTATTCTCCCTGGTCTTCGGCGGCTACTGTTAGTATATCTTGATCCGGCGCAATTGCATTGGGTTTGCTTGGGTCAAATGCTTTAATATCCAATACACTTCCCTGTGCAAAAACCTGTTCTTTTGTTTTAGAAATAGTTGTTGGTGTAATATTATTTAATGTATTAAAAGCTATTTGTTTTTCCCTTCTTCTATCCGTTTCATCCATTGTTTTTTGCATACTCTCTGTTATTTTATCTGCATAAAAAATAACGAGGCCTTTTGAGTTACGGGCAGCACGACCTGCCGTTTGCGTAAGACTTCTTTCATTGCGGAGAAAGCCTTCTTTGTCTGCATCTAATATTGCAACTAAAGAAACCTCTGGCAAATCCAATCCTTCTCTTAATAAGTTTACACCAACGAGTACATCAATAATGCCCAAGCGCAACTCACGCAATATTTCAATTCTATCAAGTGTATGCACATTGCTGTGTATGTATTTAGATTTGATGTTGATGCGATGCAGGTATTTATCCATTTCTTCCGCCATGCGTTTGGTAAGGGTGGTTACCAAAATACGGTCACCCATTTTTATGCGCTTGTCTATTTCATCCAGCAAATCATCTATCTGGTTGATGGATGGGCGAATTTCAATTGGCGGGTCCAACAAGCCTGTTGGCCGCACCACTTGCTCTACCACCACACCGCCACTTTTTTCCAGTTCATATTCTCCAGGCGTAGCCGAAACATATACCGTTTGGTTTACGAGGTTTTCAAACTCATGAAAGTTCTGCGGACGGTTATCCATAGCAGAAGGCAAGCGGAAACCATACTCCACCAGTGTAATTTTTCTACTCCTGTCACCGCCATACATACCACTTATTTGTGGGACGGTTTGGTGACTTTCATCCAATATGCACAAAAAATCTTTTGGAAAATAATCTATCAAACAGAACGGTCTGGCACCGGGCAAACGCTGGTCAAAAAAGCGAGAATAGTTTTCTATACCATTGCAGTAACCAAGTTCTTTGATCATTTCGATATCGTAATTCACCCGTTCCGTTATGCGTTGAGCTTCAATAAATTTGCCCGACTTTTTAAAATATTCTGCCTGCGCAAAACACTCATCCTGTATCTGGCTGATGACCCTTGCCTGCATATCTTTTGGCGCCAGGTATAAGGAAGCAGGAAAAATGGCTGCATCAATCACTTCTACAATACGCTTACCCGTGCTCAGTTCCAGCGTTTCTATCTTTTCTATTTCATCGCCAAAAAAACTGATGCGGTAACCATAATCTACATAAGGCAAATTAATATCTACCGTATCGCCCTTTACCCTAAAAGTACCACGGGTAAAATCCCCTTGGCTGCGGTTGTACAAACTATTTACCAGCGAATGTAAAAAGCCTTGGCGACTGATGACTTGATTTTTTCTAATGCGAATAATACCGTTTTCATATTCCGCTGGGTTACCCATACCATAAATACAACTCACACTTGCTACCACAATTATATCTCTGCGCCCACTCAACAATTGTGCTGTTGCCTGCAGGCGAAGTTTGTCCAATTCTTCATTGATGGCCAGGTCTTTTTCTATGTAAGTATTGCTGCTTGGCATGTAAGCCTCCGGCTGATAATAATCGTAGTACGATACAAAATACCCCACCGCATTGTCAGGAAAAAACTGTTTGAACTCTCCATACAACTGGGCAACCAATGTTTTGTTATGGGTAATAACCAATGTGGGCCGCTGCGTTTGTTGTATTACATTGGCCATGGTAAATGTTTTACCACTACCAGTTACACCAAGCAATACCTGATGCTTTTCACCCTCGTTTACGCCTTCAACCAATTTTGCAATTGCTTCGGGCTGGTCACCGGCTGGTACGTAGGAAGATTGTAAATTAAATGTTGGCAAGTAAAAGTGCTTTTTACAAATCTAAACAATGATTGTGCTAAAAAGAAAGGCGGAAAAAAAACGATTTTCTTTTCCACCTTAAAATTTAAATTTTTTCTCAATGCTATTATTTCTTACTTAAAATACTTCCTCATAAAATGCGCAATAGTAAATGTGGGAATAAAATCTGCAAAGGGCATAGCCTCTTCTACAAAATTTAATACAGCACCGGTAGCACCAAACCTACCACCAAACGATTTCATAAAAATAAATGCCGAAAGTGGCGCCCAAATAACGTCGCTAAATTCTCCAATGCCTGGTATGGCAAAACTTAAGCAGCCAATAAGGTCCATTGCAATGCAAAAGGAAAGCGATGGAATAGTTGTGGTTGTTTGTTGTACAGTTTTCATGGCAATTTTTAATACAAATACAATGCAATATTTTTAATTTGACAGGCTGGCAGTGTTAATGTTTGGTAAGAAATCAGTAGCATATATTATAAGGGTGGTAATAAAAATAAAGGCCCGCCAATTAGTGCCGGGCCTTTTTATAAATGTTTAAAAAGATTACATTTTTTGAGATTGCTTTTGCGCTGTTGCGCCAATAAGGGTAGTGTTTACAATTTTGCCTGATTTATCCAACACAGCCTCTATAACCTGTCCGGTAGCATCCTTAACACGCTTTACGGTTTGGCCGGCAGCATTTACGGTTTCGCTCACAACAGGTAGGTCTATCAATTTGCCGGTGGTTTTTGAACCCAGTACTTTACCACTTGCATCCAATGTTTTCTCTACAATATTACCTGTGGCATCAAGCGTGCTTTGAACAGTTTGACCAAGAGTGTTTACCGTTTGGCTAATTACACCACCAGGTTGTAGTGCCTTGTTGGCAACATCTCCCACAGTATTTACTGTGTTATCTACAGTTTGCAATAAGCGTTCAATCAACTGTGGGTTATTGTCAAGCGTTGTAAGGGTTTTGTCTACAATTTCTCTTACGTTATCTAAGCGCACAACCAGCAATGCGGTGGCCTGAACCCCCTTTAACCTGATACTTACTTTATCTATGCTGATATCTACACCGGCTTTTAATGAAACCAGGTTGGCAACTTTTGCATCGAGAGAAAGATTGGCCTTTAGGTTATTTACTTCAATAACCAAGGTATCAAGAGAAAGATTCGGAATATCTAATAATACATCTGGCTTATCTGCGCCGGGGTCATTGGGCCTATATTGGCTGGTTACTCTCTGATTTCGTTGATTGGCGGGCACGTTCGATCTGCTTCTTGTTGTAATTTCTGCATTGGCGTCTCCTCTTTTAAAAACTTTAGCGGAATCGTTTTGTGCATAACCAACTGCCGAACCCAAGAGGACAGCTGAACTTAATGCGAGTTTAGAAATAATTTTCATGTTCTGTGTTTTAATAGGTTAAAAATTAATGTACGTTTTAGAAAACGTTAACAAACAATATTCCAATACATAAAAACATTATAAAACAATCATTCTGATTAATTCTTCTTTTAAACATGTTACCGTAATACCTCAACTTTCCCCAATGGCCCAAGAAACTATGCCGTAGCAATAATAGCATATTAATAAAAAAAACTGGTATTAGGGGTCTGACATTTTTAATTGCAATTTTTAAAGCATCCAGAGCGAACGTTGCGTGAGACATGTTCTTAGGCAGAGATTTGCCAGTAGCCAATACATTTGCCCAAAGAATTTTGCTTAAATGAATTTTCTACCGGACCTCTTTTAGCTAAAATATTATGCAAATTTTTTAGAGATAAATGTTCTGTACGGGTATTTCGAATATGGTTGCAACTGACCATAATTACTCCTGCGGCCTATACAATACTGAGTAGCATTGTAAGGATGCCTTGGCGGTCCTTTCTTCCTTTCAATTCCCGCAAAATACCTCTAATAGCTTTTGTGCCCTCAAATTCCTTGGTGTTCCATTCCATGATCTGGCGGCATATTATTTGACAGCTTTTCCCCATGGAGAAAAAGATAGGAAACAAACATATAACAGATGGCTTTGTTCACATCCGAGGAGCAAGGGAGAACAACCTTAAAAATATAAGTCTTGATATTCCCCGTGATGCGTTTGTTGTGTTTACTGGTGTATCAGGTTCGGGTAAATCTTCACTCGCTTTTGGTACTTTATATGCCGAAGCGCAACGTCGGTACTTGGAGTCTGTATCACCTTATGCACGTAGACTATTTCACCAGATGCCAATACCGGAGGTAGATGAAATTGAAGGTTTACCTCCGGCCGTTGCATTGCAGCAGCAAAGGGGATCTTCCGGCACAAGATCTTCCGTGGGTTCCGTTACTACCTTGTCTAATTTATTGCGCATGCTTTATTCAAGGGCGGGCAATTACCCCAAAGGACAGCAGCTTTTATATGCAGAATCTTTTTCACCTAATACGGCTCAGGGTGCGTGCCCGCAATGCCATGGCCTCGGCAGGGTATACGAAGTAACAGAACAAAGTATGGTGCTGGATGATAAACTCACTATAAGAGAAAGAGCCATAGCGGCATGGCCAAGTGCATGGCAGGGACAAAATCTGCGGGATATATTAACTACACTTGGTTATAATATAGACATTCCGTGGTACAAAATACCGAAGAAGGACCGGGATTGGATTCTATTTACTGATGAGCAGCCACAGGTGCCTGTTTATCCGGGGTTCAGCAGGGCAGAAGTACAACAGGCCATCAAACAAAAAATGGAACCAAGTTATATGGGCACATTTACCGGCGCAAAAAAATACGTGTTGCATACGTTTGCACATACACAAAGCGCTTTAATGAAAAAAAGAGTATCGCAATTTATGCTCAGCAGGGAATGCCCTGAATGTAAGGGAAAACGCCTGCGGCGGGAATCGCTCTCGGTCACATTTGATGGGTTTGATATTGCAGAGATATCCCGTATTCCATTAAAAAAATTACTGTCTGTTTTTATGCCTTACAGCGAAGGAACAGCGCCGGCTCTTGCAAAACTCGCTATCGATCACGAAGAAAAAAGGATGGTAGCACAAAGAATTGCGGACGATCTGGTAAAAAGGTTATCGGTATTAATACAATTAGGTCTTGGATATTTATCGTTGGAGCGAAGTACTCCCACCTTATCTCCCGGCGAACTGCAACGCCTGCGACTTGGTACACAGGTAAGAAGTAATCTTTTTGGGGTGGTATATGTGTTGGATGAGCCGTCCGCAGGCCTTCATCCTGCAGATACGGAAGCCCTGATGGCGGCTATGGCTGGATTAAAAGATGCAGGAAATTCATTATTTGTGGTGGAGCACGAATTGGAAGTTATTCGCCGGGCAGATTGGATAGTAGATGTTGGACCTGCGGCTGGTGAAGGTGGTGGCGAAATTTTGTATAGCGGTCCGCCCGAAGGTTTAAAAGATATTCCCAATTCAAAAACACGGGAACATCTTTTTAATGAGTTACTTCTTTCAAACCTCCCTGCAAGAAAACCCACCGGTTTTTTAACACTTGAAGGGGTTACCCGGAACAATCTATTGGAGCTGAATGTGAAATTTCCTTTGGGTGTTTTAACTAGTGTTACGGGTGTTTCAGGCTCCGGCAAAAGCAGTTTGGTAAGCCAGGTGTTGGTAGAACTGTTAGCGGCGCATCTTGGCAAACAGATAGCACCTGAGGAGCCTGAAGAAGACATATTGCAGCAGGAAAAGGTAATGACGCTCGGAGGTAAAATAACTGGCGGTGCAGAAAATATAAAACGAATGGTGCTGGTAGACCAGAAACCTATCGGCAGAACACCACGCTCCAATCTGGCAACTTATACCGGTTTGTTTGATGTAGTACGCAAGTTATTTGCAGCTACCAGTCTTGCAAAATCACGCCATTATGATGCCGGAAGATTTTCGTTTAATGTAGGCAAGGGACGTTGTGCAAACTGCGAAGGCGAGGGTTTTGTGATGGTAGAGTTATTATTTCTGCCAAGCGTGTATGCACCCTGCCCAGTATGCAGCGGCACACGTTACAATGCCAAAACCCTGGAAGTAACCTATCAAGATAAAAACATTGCAGAAGTGCTTGGCATGACGGTAAATGATGCGGCCCTGTTTTTTGAAAAAGAACCAGCCGTGAGCAGGGCATTACAAGTTTTACAGGAAGTTGGACTTGGTTACTTACGTCTTGGACAGCCTGCCACGGAGTTATCAGGTGGCGAAGCGCAACGTATAAAACTTGCTACAGAACTACAGCGCTTGGGTCGTGGAAACAGTTTATATATTTTAGATGAACCTACCACAGGTTTGCACCCATCAGATGTAGAAAAATTGCAGTTTCAATTGGCTAAACTTGTAGATGCGGGCAATACCGTAATAGTGGTAGAGCATGATATGCAGGTAGTAGCAGGCAGTGACTGGGTAATAGATATTGGCCCCGGTGCCGGAGATGAAGGTGGCAAAATTGTAGCAGAAGGAATACCAAAGGTGGTTGCAAAAAATAAGGAAAGTAAAACGGCAGTTTATTTGAGAAAGACCATGCAAGGCAATTAACTTTATTTCATTTTCACCTCGTTACAAATTACGAACATCTAACTTACAAATAGAACGGAAAAGGTGCGCTGATACGAACAAAAAGCGTTTTACTTGTAGATCCATACAAAGGTAGAATGCTTTCATTTAAAATTTTAAAACTCTCCCAGATGTAACTGTAGCGCTGATAAAAACCTTACAAATTATTTTGGCACCCGTTATTGCGAACAGTAAAAAAAATCAGCAATACATTGCAAACTGGCTGATTATATAATTGTATTGGCTGAATTTGTGCTATGTTAAAAGTATCATTCAACATAACTTTATAGCATCATCTACCTAAAAAATTAGCCCATGAAAATAGCAACCTACAACGTAAATGGTGTAAACGGCAGGCTGCCGGTATTGCTTCGCTGGCTTGCAGAAACGAAGCCCGATGTGGTATGCCTGCAGGAGCTAAAAGCACCTGACGAAAAATTTCCCGAAGCGGCTATTTTAGATGCTGGCTACCACGCCATTTGGCTGGGGCAAAAAAGCTGGAACGGTGTTGCTATATTATCACGCTTTGGCAAACCCGAAGAAACGCAACGGGGACTTCCCGGGGATGATGAAGATATACAAAGCCGTTACCTGGAAGCAAACATAAAGGGTATTACCATTGGTTGCCTCTACCTGCCAAACGGCAACCCTGCACCTGGACCAAAATATGAATACAAACTGGCGTGGTTTGAACGGCTCCATAAACACGCATCCAAATTAATGAAAGCTGAAAAACCAGTAATCATCACCGGTGATTTCAATGTAATGCCTACAGAGCTTGATGTGTACAAACCCGAGCGCTGGGTAGATGATGCGCTCTTTCGCCCGGAAGTACGGCAGGCATTTAAAAAACTGACAGACAAAGGATGGACAGATGCCATCAGAAAATTATACCCTGATGAAGTGATTTATACCTTCTTCGATTATTTTAGAAATGCATACGGTCGCAATGCGGGCCTGCGGATTGATCATTTTTTGTTGAGTCCGCAAATGGCTCCCCGGTTACTGAATGCAGGCACTGACCACCATGTACGTGGTTGGGAAAAAACAAGTGACCATGTGCCGGTATGGATGGATGTAAAGGATGAATGAAATTTATTTTCTAAGGAGTAAGCATCTGTAAAATCTTTTGTGGAAATAGGGAAAAATGATTGCATGAAAAAACATTGGTAGATCTTTTGATTACTGATAATACAATCATCTGTAAAGAGCGTAAATTATTTTTCCAATTCATTTAAATAACATGTAAACATGTCAACCACAAAAACAATAAACCCTGCAACCGGAAAAGAAATAGCGGAATACAAACGCATCAATATTGATGAAGTAAAAACCAACATTGCAGCAGCCAATACGACTTTTAAAGAATGGAAAAAACTGAGTTATAAAGAGCGGGCAGTTTACATGCACAGACTTGCTGATGTTTTAGAAAACAATAAAGACGAGTTTGCTTTATTGATTACAAGTGAAATGGGTAAAACCCTGGAACAGGCAACAAAAGAAGTAGAGAAATGTGCGCTTGTTTGTAAACATTATGCAGACAATACAGAAACAATTTTAAAGGATGAACATGTGGAAACTGAAGCCTTCAAAAGCTACATCACCTTTCAACCGATAGGTGTAATATTAGCAGTAATGCCTTGGAACTTTCCTTTTTATCAGGTAATACGTTTTGCCGCTCCTGCATTAATGGCGGGTAATACAGGGGTATTAAAACATGCATCAAACGTACAGGGTTGCGCAGTTGCTTTAGAAGATGCATTTGCAAAAGCAGGCTTTCCAGCAGGAGCATTTACCAATTTAAATGTTACATCAGATGCCATTAAAGAAATTATTGAAGATAAAAATATTGTAGCTGTAACACTTACGGGTAGCGACCCTGCGGGCAGATCTGTTGCAACTATAGCCGGGCAAAACCTCAAAAAAACAGTGATGGAATTGGGTGGCAGCGATGCCTATATTATTTTAGAAGATGCGGACTTAGATAAAGCGGTAGAATTAGCCACTTTTGGAAGATTGCAAAACAGCGGACAAACATGTATTGCTGCAAAAAGATTTATTGTAATGGATAGTATTTACGAAAAATTTTTAGAAGCATTTGCAACAAAAATGAAAGAAGCAACAATGGGCGACCCAACAGATGCAACTACTTATTATGGTCCAATGGCAAGAGTAGATTTGAGAGATGAGTTGCATGAACAGGTGAAGAAAACAATTAAGCAAGGCGGCAGATTAATAATCGGCGGCGAAATACCAGAAGGCGATGGAGCATATTATCCTGCTACAATAATTGCAGATGTAAAGCCCGGCATGGAAGGTTTTGATGAGGAAATGTTTGGCCCTGTTGCATCAGTTATTAGAGCCAAAGATGAAAAGGAAGCAATTGAATTGGCGAATAATTCTCAATTTGGCTTAGGCTCAGGTGTTATTACCGGCAATAAAGAAAGAGGAGAAAAAATTGCATTGCAATTAGAGGCCGGTAGCAGTTTTGTAAACAAGCTGGTAGCATCAGATCCCCGGCTTCCATTTGGTGGAATTAAAAACAGCGGTTATGGCAGAGAACTTTCTGGTTATGGAATTAAGGAATTTGTAAATACAAAAACGATTTGGGTTGATTGATTAAATGGATAAGGTTTTTAGAAAATGCTCCGATAAAACCGGGGCATTTTAATTTTATATCATCATCGCCTTGGCACTTCTTTTTTCCGATTAATATTATAAATAAACTGTGTTTCTACATTTTGAAAATGCAATTCTTTAATCTCTGCAAGCCAGCTCCTTTTAATGGCACCCTTTTGGTGTAGAGAATGCCGTTCGATTGAAACAAACCCTTCAGCGTTAATCAATAGACAGAAAGAATAATATTGTAAATTCATTTAGATGCGAAATTTAATATTCAATATAACATTTGCATCCTGTTTAATGATGGGGGTTGCAGTTATTTCACCAATATATGCTCAAACAGTTGCAGACAGCTTTATTGCTGAAAAATCCATACAAGTAAAAAAGCTTAATAAGGATATTTTTGATAGCCTGCGGTTAGGTAAACTTGGCCTCGGGCGAGTGGCTTTTGATTATGCCATGATTGGCTACACACGCTTAAAAGCCAAAGGATTATTAGCCAATGCCGGAATACTAAGCATTATTGATTTTTCACTAAGCTCTGCAAAAAAAAGATTGTTTGTTTTAGATGTAAAAAATTACAAATTACTTTTCGTTACGTATGTGGCGCATGGAAGAAATTCTGGTACATCGCATGCACTGTATTTCTCCAATGAAGCAGAAAGTTTTAAAAGCAGTATCGGGTTTTATCTTACGGGTACTACTTACTCCGGCGCTCATGGTTTTTCTATGAAACTAAAAGGGTATGAAGCAGGCTACAATGACAAAGCCGAAGAAAGGGCCATTGTAATGCACAGTGCAGATTATGTAAGTGAAGCTTTGATAAAACAGCAGGGCTTTATTGGTAGAAGCCTTGGTTGCCCAGCGCTTGCTCCTGAAATATACAAAAGAGTAATTAATACTATTAGAGACAGATCCTGCCTGTTTATTTACGGGGCTTCTGGTAATTATATTGAAAATTCAGGTATGCTAAAACAAAAGGTAAAACTCAGAAATTCCCGTTTACCCGCATAATATCTTATTGCCTTTTTTTAGATTTCTTTTGCGTATCTACTGAAAATAGTTGTCAATTTTTGTCTATAAAAACCGGTAAGATATTCGGTGAGTTTAAATGCTACCTCGAGAGAGACACTAAAAACATAAAAGAAAAGTGCCGGATGAAATATAATTTTCTAAAAATCTATTCATAACAATAATGCCCCGCTTTTCACGGGGCATTCATTGTAAAATGTTTTATTTCAACATAGCCTTTGGCACTTCCTTCTCCAATAAGTATTTATAAATAAACTGTGTTTTTAAATTTTGAAAATGCAATCCTTTATTGCCGCCCCAGCCATGGCGCCCACCACTATAAAACATCATTTCAAAATCTTTTTTCAGGTCCTGTAATTTGCTGGTGAATTGTATGCTGTTTTGTAAATGCACATTATCATCAATGTTACCATGTACAATTTGCAACATGCCTTTGTATTTATCTGCATAGTTTAAAACAGAACTTGTTTTATAGCCTTCTGCATTATCTGCCGGCGTACCCATGTAGCGTTCGGTGTAATGTGTATCATACAACGTCCAGTCTGTAACGCTGCCGCCAGCCATGCCATGCGTAAATACATCTGCCCCATAAGTAAGTGCATAGCAACTTAAATAACCGCCATAACTAAAACCGGTAATACAAATCTTTTTAGGGTCTGCAGCGCCATTTGCAATTAACCATTTTACCATGCTGGTATAATCTTTCATTTCCCAGTAGCCGAGGTTGTGGTACATATAATTTACACCTTCTTTACCAAAATGCCCGCTTGCTCTGTGGTCCATAGCAACCTGTATTAAACCTTCTTTAGCATAAAATTGTTGTGTACCATTTAGGCCCCAAGTATCCATTACGGTTCCTGCATTTGGGCCACCATAAATAGAAATAAGTACCGGATATTTTTTGGTTTTATCGTAGTTCATTGGCCAGGTAACCCTCATTGGTAAGTCGTACAAACCATCATCGCTTTTTACACGAATTAATTCTGTTTTTGCTAAAGCATAATTATCCATTTCTGGCATTTTGCTGTCTGCTATTTCTTTAATTATTTTACCTGAATTATTTACCAGTGCCATTTTGGTAGGCGTACTTACATTGTTGTAACTGGTTACAAAATAACTTCCATCAGGACTCATATTTATTACGCCATGGTTGTAATCGCCAAAGGTTAACCGCTGCATTTTTTTGCCATCAAAATTTACTCGATACAAATCTTTGCGTGCAGTATTTTCTTTGCTGCGTGCGGTAAAATAGATGATCTTCTTTCCCTCATCTATATAATTAACTTCTGTTACTGAAAATTTTCCTGGAGTAATTTCAGTAATTAGTTTACCCGTCATATCATATAAATACAAATTGTTCCAACCGGTTTTATCGCTTTCTAAAATAAAGTTTTTATTGTTGGTAAGCATATGCATACGCTCGTAACCATCTTCTAATTGTATCCACGTTTTTTGGGTTTCATTGTACAATTCTTTTTTACTTCCGCTGGCAGGGTCAACAGCGTAAATTTTTAAATTGTCCTGTTTTCTGTTCATCCATTGTACCCATAATGATGAGCCATCGTTGGTCCAGTAAGGCGCACCAAAATATTGATCATCGGCTGCATTAAAATCTGCAAACACCACTGCACCACCAGCAGGGTTTACAATACCTACTTTTACTTCAGGGTTTTTATCTCCCACCTTTGGGTAACGTACTGTTTCTAAATAACCATGCACACCTAGGGCATCGGTAATGGTAAAAGGTGCTACCGGACTATCATCTGTACGAAAGAAAGCAATCTTTTTACTATCCGGACTCCACCAAAATGAACGGTAACGAGATGCCCTTCCTAAAATTTCTTCTGTATAAACCCAGCTGGCATAACCGTTTAAAATAACATCGCTACCATCATTGGTTAATTTATTTTCTTTTTTCGTAGCTATTTCCACAGCGTATAAATTGTTGTTTTTTGTGAAAGCAACATATTTACCATCCGGGCTAAGCGTAGCATTTATTTCGGGAATGGTATCGTTGGTAAGCCGAGTTTCTACCTCATTTATTTTAATGTACAGGTCCTTGTTTTTAGTAAAGGGTGCAGCAGCAACTGTAACTTTTTGCTGGGTTTTATCAGCAGCAGTTTGTTCTGTTTCAATACCGGTTTTTGCATCTACCACCATCGTTTTACCATCTCTTATTAATAAAAAATGGGTATTGTCAATCCACTTTGTTGCAAGGGGTAAAGATTGAGTTATTCCTTTAAAGTTGCCCTTAAAAAACTGTTCATCTGTAAGTTGTTTTTGCTGCGCAAAAGAAAAGCAAACGAAAGAAAATGATGCAATAAATGTTGCACTGGTTTTAAATAATGACATGTAAATTATTTTGGTTTAAAATTTCAGATTACAAGATAATGTAATTGTATTTAGGCTTAAAGCTGTATTGATGAATGGAAGTAATAAAACTTTTTAACCAAAAGCCTTTTTCTTTTTATAATAATACATTAACTTTCAAAATCATACATATACTTAAAATCTTTTTTTATGATAGTTATTGCATTGTACAATCTTAAAGGTGGTGTGGGCAAAACGGCAAGCTGTGTAAATTTTTCTTACCTGGCAGCTAAAGAAGGTTATGAAACGTTGTTGTGGGATATTGACCCACAAGGGGCTACTTCCTTTTATTTTCAGGCGAAGACTAAAATGCACCCCGGCATAAAAAAACTGATAAGTAAAGATGCAGATATGAATGCAGTATTAATGGAAACAGGTTATGATAATTTGGATATTATTCCGGCAGATAACTCAGCTAAAAGTTTTGATGTAATGCTGGAAGAAATGAAAGGAAATAAAAATAAATTAAAAGGAGTATTGAAACAGTTTACCGGTGAGTATGATTTTGTATTTATAGATTGTCCTCCAGGTTTTAGCGCCTTAAGCGAAAACATTTTTAGCGCAGCAGATATTGTATTAATGCCGGTAATTCCCACTACTTTAAGTGTACGCACATACAATATGGTAAAAGATTATTTTAAAGAGAAGGATATTGATATGGCTAAGTTGATGTGCTTTTTTACCATGACGGATTTACGTAAAAATATGCACCACGAAATAATGGAGCAACTCTTTAAAGACAAACGCTTTTTTGGCAATTATATTCCTTATTTATCTGATGTAGAAAAAATGGGCATACATAAGCAGCCCATTGAAGAATTTGCCCGCAGTGGAGATGCCGCCCGTTGTTACCGAGAATTATGGACGGAAATTACTGAAGGGGTTTTGGAATAATTTTTTAAGGAATAGTAGCGCTGATCAATGCATGATGCAAAAGTTGTGTTCCGGTAAAATCATCAAAACTTATACTTTCTATAAGTCCAATTCCTTTGGCATAATAATATTCAGTTTGTCCTGCAGGTATAGTTGTTCCCATTAAATTGATAGTGGTTTGCTCGTGTACATGTATTACATCTGCATAATTAATTCCCGCTACGGTTCTTGGCAATCCTTTAGAAACTATGGTATAAGTGTATAATGCGGTTTGGCCATTTGTAGTAAGTGAATCTACCCATGAAGTGTTTACAGGCGCATTTTCTTTTAGTACAGTTACTTTAGCATAAGATACAGTATTACCATTTTGTGTAGTACCACCCAATATAATGGATGTACTTACACCTGCAGTGCAATTAAAAAAAGTAGCTCCTTGACCTGACACAGAAAACTTTTTGTAGGTTTTACTATCCAGTGCTGTATCTTTTATATAAGTAAGTGTGTAAGAGTTTATTGAAGCTATAGGCGAACCAAGACCGGTATCTGCATATTTATAAACTGATGGTGAACAAACTGGGTAATAAATACAATCTTTACAACCGGCATTGTTTACAATACCACCGCCGGGGTTAATTACTGTTGTGAGAGCACCAGGCATTTGCCCTGTTTCTTCACTGGTATCTTTCTCGCAAGATGAAAATATAATTGCTGCAAAAGCAACCATAACCGAAATGCTGGATCTCATAAAACTTAGTTTAAATATTGGATGAGCAATACCATCTCACTAGCACTGGAATTGCATGCTTTACTATAACTCCATTTCAGGTAAAATATTGTTTTTATATTTACATAATATCAAATTAAAAACGCCTAAAAAGTTATATGAAAAAAGAAACAGCCAGTTGGTTTAGCCCCGCCTTGCAAAAAGAAATGCCCATTGTAGCTTATGGAGATTATGGTTTTGCTTTATTATTAGTACCAACTGCCGCTGCAGATTATTTGGAGTATGAGCGTTTTCAATTAATGGAAACCCTTGCACCGTTTATAAACAGTGGTAAAGTGCGTATTTTTTCTGTAAACAGTATTAACAGCGAAAGCTGGCTCAATAAAGAAATGGAAGGAGCGCACAAAGCCATTCGCCATAACCAGTTTAACAATTATATTTTTAATGAAGTAATACCTTTTATAAAAACTAATACATCACAGGAAACTCCCATTATTGTTGCAGGGGCTTCGTTTGGCGGTTTGCATAGTTTAAATTTATTTTTAAAGCGACCAGATTTAATTGATGGTGTAATTGCCATGAGTGGTGTGTATGACCTTACAGAATATACAGATGGTTACTGGGATGAGCAGGTCTATTACAATTCTCCTGTGCATTATGTTCCAAACCTTACAGATGAATGGTACTTAAACAACATACGCAAAAGCAAACACATTCATATTCTCACCGGCAGTGGCGATTATGAAGATCCATCTGGCACGGCCAAAATTTCTGAAATATTGCATGCAAAAGGTATTGAGCATGATGCCTCTATTTGGGGTACTGAATGGAAACATGATTGGCCTACATGGAGGGCTATGTTGCCGCTGTATTTGGAAAAAATAATAAAATAATTACGAATTTTTAATTACGAATTACGGGTGAAATCTAACAATGTTATTCAACAGAAAAGTTTTGCTTTTGCTATACGGATTGTGAATGCATATAAATATCTAAAGAGTGAAAAGCAGGAATTTGTTTTATCGAAACAAGTACTTAGAAGTGGAACCTCTATTGGTGCAAATGTAGAAGAAGCAATTGGGGCGCAATCACCGGGAGATTTCTTGCACAAGCTTTCTATATCGTATAAAGAATCTAGAGAAACTATGTATTGGCTGAAGTTGTTGCAGGCCACAGATTATTTA
>JANPIF010000145.1:0-1799 GCA_031424845.1 Ferruginibacter sp. | reverse complement strand
CGGCGCACCACAATACACCCGTGAGGTAAAAGAACCACTTTATGTAAAACTGATAAACGAGTTTGAGTTGGATGATGTAGCCGAGCCGGAAGATCTAAGAAGCATTGCCGAGCAAATAATTTCGCTCCCAAACATAGCAAGCAAACGCTGGGTGTATGAGCAGTACGATAGCATGGTAGGCGCAGGCAACACCAGCACAAATGGCGTGAGCGATGCGGCAGTTGTAATAGCAAAACCTACTAACAAAGCCCTCGCACTTACTACAGATTGCAACAGCCGTTATGTATTTGCAGACCCTTACAAAGGCGCTATGATAGCCGTGGCAGAAGCCGCACGCAATATTGTGTGCAGCGGCGGCGAGCCTTTGGGCGTAACAAATTGCCTCAACTTTGGCAACCCTTACGACCCCGAAGTGTATTGGCAATTTACCAATGCTATAAAAGGCATGGGAGAAGCCTGTGTAAAATTTGATACACCCGTAACCGGTGGCAATGTAAGTTTTTACAACCAGTCGCCCGATGGACCTGTGTACCCAACACCTACTATTGGTATGGTTGGTTTGCTCGATAGCATTGACGATAAAATGACTATGAATTTTAAAAAAGCCGGCGATGTAATTTACCTGCTTGGCGAAAGTAGAAACGATATAAACTCATCTGAATACTTGCACAAAATCATTGGCGAAGAGTACAGCCCATGTCCGTATTTTGAGCTGGACGAAGAATATAATTTGCAGCGTACCCTCGCCGGTTTTATAAAAGAAAAAATCATAACCTCCGCACACGATGTAAGCGAAGGCGGACTCTTTGTAACCCTGCTCGAAAGCGCCTTTACCAACAACCTTGGCTTTACCGCCACCCAACAAAACAGCAACATACGCACCGATGCATTTTGGTTTGGCGAAGCCCAAAGTAGGGTAGTAGTATCCGTAAATGCTGAGCAAGAACCTTTACTTATTGCCTCCTTATCTACCGCCGCATTACCTCACACAAAACTTGGCCAGGTAACCACAGGCTACATCAAAATAAACGAATCTACCTGGGGCGAAATAAGCACCTGGAAAGACAAATATGATAATGTTATTGGGAAGTTGATGGGGAAGTAGGTGTAAACAATTTGGAGCATGATCAGTTGAAACATATATAAACATCGGTTTCCCGCTGTCTGTAGTAGCCCCGTCACAGAGTCCATTATAAATTAAAATTTGTTATGGCGGGGGCTACTACTGCCCATCGGGGCTACAATGAACTGAGAATCTTTATTGAACTTTTATTGGGCGTGGTGATGGAAGCGAACGTTTCGTGAAGAAACGAACCGAGGCGAAGAATAATACTTTACTGAAAAGAGCAATGCATTAATAGGAGTAATATGGGAGAGAAAATCGTCCGTAGCTTATTATTCCCATTAGAATCTAACTCAACTTTTACGTTATCCATTCAAATTGATAAATTAGTAAATCTCAATTAATTTATACCAATTTTTTGCATTATTGGGATTTTTTACTAATATATCCTTACTACTTCTGCTTTGTAGGCCAAATTACTAAAATAAGTTTCCCCTTTATCAAATATCAATTAGGATGTGAGTACCTGGCTATACTAATTTTGGATAATAAAGAATTGCCATGAAAACTCTACTCATTTTCGGATTGCTTTCCATACAAATTTCAGTTTTTTGCCAGAAAAATAAAATCTACGCTACTGTTTTTGATGAGGACAAAAACCCAAATGCCCGCGGAATATTTAGAAGTGCTGCCGATTCAGGAGTTATTATAATAGTGGATGATATGGAGATTTTTG
>JANPIF010000144.1:0-18526 GCA_031424845.1 Ferruginibacter sp. | reverse complement strand
TTGAAAGTACATTGCTTACACTCTTCACCGTTCCATTCATATTCATAATTTTTATTTGAATAGGTGCTGTACTCTTACTAATTATCTGTAAGCTAAATTCCCCTGCCGATGGATTAGGAAAAACATTCACTTTAAACTCATCGTTTGTTACCAAATCAGTTCTCACTTTTTCAATAGTTTGAACAGCATTTGCAATTGGCATTTCAGTAACACCTCCTCTACTTGTTTGAGAACTTGTATTAAAACACAACTGATCACAATCGCCTAAATAACAATTTTGGTGTCCATTAGAACCACTGGTTAAATGAGCGTTCAAAGCATTTACACTAATACATATTCCTTGAGGATTTGATGGATCACCCGGAGGAACATGGCATACTTTAAATTTAGTTCCACCAGAGCCACACATTGCTGCAGACAGTGGTAACACTTTTATTGTAATGCTTAAACTTCTTGTACAGCCTTTACTATCTGTTACCGTTAAAGTATATATTGTTGTAACCAATGGGCTGGCAATTGGGTTGGCAATTGAAGCATTGTTCAATCCTGTAGATGGTGACCAACTGTATGTATAACCCGGTGTACCGCCGGATGCTGATGAAGTTAAATTAACTGATTGTGGGCCAAAAGGTCCAACCCCGTTGGCAGTGCCCGTATAAATTGTTCTTGTTGGGCCTGCACAAATACTTACATGCATTTCAGGATTACGGGTTACTGTTTGTGTGGCTGTTGATGAATTGCCATTTACGTCCGTCGCAGTCCAGGTTACTGTGGTTGTACCAACAGGGAAACAGGCCGGTGCATCACTAGTTAAAGATGCTACTCCACAATTATCAGTGGCAGCTACACCAAGGTCGATGGAACAACCAAAAGCATTAGCCTCATAGCAACTGAATACATTTGCAAGAGATATAACTGGAGCTTCGTTATCGGTAACAGTCACCGTAAATGTACAGGAAGCACTGTTGCCAGCAGGATCAGTAGCTGTGGCAGTAACAGTTGTTGTACCTACAGGGAAGGCACTTCCAGGTGCGTGACTGTACGTTACATTGGCTGAACAATTATCAGTAGCAGTGGCAACAAAATTTACATTAGCACCGCATTGCCCTGCATCATTGTTTACAGAAATATTTTCAGGGCAGGTAATTACCGGAGGCTGGTTATCAATTACAGTCACCGTTTGGTTACAGGTATGTGTTTCGCCTGCGCAATCAGTAATTGTCCAAACAACATTTGTTACCCCAACAGGGTAAGTGCCGGAAGCATCACCAGTATTGTTGAAGTTGTTGATTATATTTCCAAGTTTTTTCTTGATGGAAATATCATCAACTATAAAACCGAGTGAACCGCTCCAACCCGCAGTGGGTACAAACGTTAATTGATGTGTAGCCTGTGTTGCAAAAAAAGTAAATGTTTCATCAGTTAATGAAAATGTTGTGTTTGTTCTGTTTACTGTTTCAAGCAAAGCTGCCCCATCTATTTTAACTACAGCGCCAACTGTAGCTGGTGTCCCTGCCGTTGATCTTCTGGAAGCTTTAAATTTCAGTTCATAGATTTTCCCCGGAATAAAACCACTTATTGTTTGACAAAGTGTTACCGGCTGGTGATCTATTTCAGCAACTCGGTTTGCTCCGTTGCTGCCGCCATAACATGTTTCTGTACAAAAAGCTTCTACTAGGTTTCCGCAGTTATTCCAATTGGCAGCCTGTGCAGAAAAATCGCCATTCACAACCATTTCAGGGTTACCGCCTGAGTAAGTGCAATTATCTATTACTGTAGGCGAAGGAACCGTAACCGCTGCACTGCATAAATCATTATCAGCATTTGCAGATACATTGGCCGGGCAGTTTATTACAGGAGGCGGATTGAATGCTACAGTACCTCCTATACAAAATGCAAAACATACTGAATTAGAATAAGGAGTAACAGTTAGAGAGCCACCAATAAAAGGAGTAGTAATGATACCATAGCTTGCATATAAACTATTTACAGGAAGTGGCGGAGCACCCGGATTTACACGTGCATAACAATCTAAGTCCTGTACAAAAATGTTATTACTCAATGGTCTTGCATCGCCCAATATAGTTGTTTGTATAGGAAAATTAGTACCGTTAATATTTAAGCCTGCCGACTCATTGGGGCACTGCGAAGTACTATGATACGAAATTAAATACCAGGTAATGGACCCATTAGATGCCTGGTTATAACGTATTTCAAATACGTGTGCTAATGCAGAAAAACTTGACATCATCAGAATGATAAAAGCAACGATACCAAGTTTCGCTTTACTGATGTTTGCCCAACATTTATCAAGCAACATCACTACAGGAGTTTGAAAAGATTTTTTCATAAATTTAAAATTTAAGTGATAAAAAATGTTCCTTTCTTGTGCCGCAGAGGTTTATTCAGCATAACCAATAATAACAGGTATGCCTATGCAATATTTTTTTAGAGTAAGATTAAAACAGGGGGTTAAGAAACCGAAACCAATAGGAGTAGATAAGTTTCGGTAATTTCTAAATCAAATATATAAATTATTTGTGGTATGTGTAAAAAAAATTAATTTTTATGGCTAAATAAAAAGCAGTAAATTTTCACTTAATCCGGGGGGAATTTTTTTGTAGTTATTTATTCCATTTTTAGAATAAAATTATGTTTGCCCCACAGCCTCATTTCATGCATTAAAAAAGTTCAGCAACAGTATAATTATTTTTTTATGGGATATTATTTTGAAGATGGCGATAGAGTAAACGGAAAAGATATTGTAATCGGCAAAGCTAAATATGCAGCCGAGCATCATATACCAAACCTTGCATACGGCGTACTCGTAAGCAGTACTATTGCCAAAGGTAGCATTGCAGCAATGGATACTAAAAGTGCTGAAAATGCACCCGGCGTTTTATCAGTCATTACACACCTTAACTCACCAGTGGTACCGGGTTACGATGCCGGCGGCTTGCCCATAAAAACACCGGTGGGTGGTAAAAGTTTACAGGTATTTAATGGTCCTACTATTTACTTTAACGGACAACCCATTGCACTCGTTGTTGCCGATACTTTTGAGCGGGCATTGTTTGCCGCCACTCTTGTAAAAGCACAATACAACAAAGAAGCACACGCAACCGATTTTTTGCAGGCAGGCAAAACCATACAACCGGTAGAAGGTGTAAAATACAAAGACAATATTCGTGGCGAAGTGGATGGCTATAAAAATGCAGCAATAAAAATAGAAGCAGAATATACAGTACCCATAGAAGTACACAACCCTATGGAACTGCACGCCACCATTGCCATGTGGACGGCAGATGATAAAGTAACTGTGTACGAAAAAACGCAGGGCGTAAAAAGTACGCAGCGGAGTGTGATGAATACTTTTAAATTAAAAGAAGAAAACGTACAGGTATTTGCACCATTTGTAGGCGGTGGTTTTGGCAGTGCATTGCGCACATGGCCACATTGTATTGCCGCATTAATTGGCGCAAAAAAAACAGGCAGACCAGTAAAGTTGGTACTCGGCAGAGACCAGATGTTTAACTCCGTTGGCTACCGCCCATACACGTTGCAAAAAATTGGATTAGGCGCCACGGCCGATGGAACGCTTACCGGCATTACGCATGAGGCAAATTCCATCACCTCTATCTATGAAGAATTTAACGAAGGCTCTGTAAATATTTCTCGGCTATTATATGCATGCCCCAATGTAACTACCCGCTACAAAATTTTTCCATTTAATGTAAGTACACCCACATGGATGCGTGGACCCGGAGAAGCCACAGGTGCCTTTGCATTGGAAAGTGCATTAGATGAACTAGCGTATAAATTAAACATGGACCCTATTGAACTTCGCTTAAAAAACTATGCCGATAAAGACCCACAAAACGGCAAACCATACTCCACCAAATTTTTAAAAGAAGCCTACAAATTAGGCGCAGATAAAATTGGCTGGTCTCAAAGAAACCCTGCAGTAGGTTCCATGAAAGAAGGTGAATGGTTGGTAGGTTATGGCATGGCAACCGGTGTATTTGGTGCAGGTAGAAATACAGCAAAAGCACTCGCCAGAATATTTGCAGATGGTACACTTATAGTACAAAGTGCCGTAAGCGATAGTGGACCCGGCACTGCAACATCTATGACAAAAATTGCGGCAGATGCAATGGGCATACCCGGCAGCAAAATAACTTTTCAGTTGGGCGATTCTGCATTACCGCCCGGTCCATCGCAAGGCGGCTCTACCACCACTACCACCCTTGGCTCTGCCGTGCATGATGTTTGTTTGTCACTCAAAAAAAAGCTGGTGGAGCTGGTAAAAGATGCATCCGTTTTTCATACAGAACAAATACATAACCCAAAGTTGGAAGACTTTGTTTTTGAAAACGGATCTATTTTATTGGCAACAGACCGCACAAAAAAATTATCTTTTACCGAAGTATTAAAACAAAATAATTTAAACCAACTGGAGGTAACAGAAGAAAGCAAAGGCTCCGAAGAAATGAAAAAATATGCAGCCTACTCTTACAATGTACATTTTGTAAAAGTGCTGGTGCACCCCAAAACCGGCGTTGTAAAATTAAACCGTATAGAAGCCGCTGCGGATGCCGGAAAAATTATCAGTTACAAAACCGCCGAGAGCCAGGTAATAGGCGGAGCCGTAGGTGGCATGGGCATGGCGCTGATGGAAGAAGGCGTAATTGACGACCGCTACGGCCGCTGGGTAAACAATAATTTTGCCGACTACCACGTACCTGTACATACCGATGTGCCGCACATAGAAGCCCTCTTTGTAAACCAACCCGATTATATTTTAAGCCCCACCGGCGCAAAAGGCATGGGCGAAATTGCCCTCATAGGTTTTGCCGCCGCAGTTGCCAATGCTGTGTACCATGCTACGGGTAAGCGTGTAAGAACATTACCGATAACGCCGGATAAATTGATTTAGGTGCGGGGGCTGTGGGCGGTGGTATATTGTTAAGCATTTGTTGCGGCTATACGTTGCAATCATTTTGCTCAAAGGCAGCAAAAAGGATTTCCACTTCTATCCGCCAGCCTGTGGGCAGTTTATCATTTTTCATCTTTCATTGAAGTACGATGTTATTAACCGTAGAGCCTAGGCCTAAAGTATTGTTATTTTCAATGGACATGTATACTTGAATGGATCTCTCATTAATGAGACAAAATACATAATCGATTCACTAACTTACATTTAAAAATAATTTTATTAAACCCATATAACATATATGTTTAGTTTAGAAAAACATTTAGATAATACGTGTCTAGATAATCCTGATTTTGGAATTTTAAATTCCATCTGGAAATTAAATAAAAAGCAGCTTCCACTAGCGCAAAATGCAATTAGCTTCAATTTTCCACATTATAGTTTACATGAAAAAAGTCATTCAGATACCATTATAAAAAATATCGAATCTTTTCTTGGCGAGGATAGGATAAGGAAATTATCCGCAACAGATACATGGATGCTATTAATGTCAGCATACACTCACGATTTAGGGATGGTTGTGTTTCATTCTGCCTTAGAGAAAGACTGGATTGGCGTTCCTTTTCAAAATTATTTAGAGGAATTAAGTTCTGAATCCATCGACGGAGATCTAAAAAACGCTGCCCAGTTACTAATAGAGATTGAAAATAATAAGACACCAAGTAAGGTGGAAGGAATTAAACTTCCATTAGCTATACGACAAGCCGTAATATTAATTACAGCAGACTTCTTTAGAAAAAAACATCATGTCAGAAGTCAAGAGATAATAAAAGGACAGGATACTAAATTCCATGAATTATTAAATGGTTTTAATCTAACAAGCATTCCAAACCGGTTTTCAAATGTCTTAGCTGATGTTTGTTTTTCACATGGCACAGATTTTTATTCAATCTTAGAAAGTTTAGAATATCAGTCAAATGGATATGGCAATGATAAAATGCACCCAAGGTTTTTAGCTTTTATGCTTAGATTAGGAGACTTATTAGACATTGATGATAAGAGATTTAATATGTTTGATGAACAAGTTCTCGGCATATCATTACCACACGTTTCAAGTGTTCATAAAGAAAAACATGCATCTACCAAACACCTTTTAATAACTCCCGAATCAATTGAAGCTACTGTAGATTGCCAAACAGACGAGGTTTATCGGATCGCTAGAGAATGGTTCGATTGGTTACAACAAGAAGTTGAAAAACAGAATAGTGAGTGGGCAAGTATTGCCCCTAAGAATTTAAATGGCATGCCTCCAACTATATCAAAAAATAAATTAAAAGTATTATACAAAAGCTCTGAACCCAAAAAGGAGTTGATGAATTTGCGATTCACAATTTCAAACAAAAAGGTATTTGAAATGTTTGAAGGCTCTGCTATTTACGAAAAAGCAGAATTCGTTTTCATTAGAGAAATGGTCCAAAACGCTTTGGATGCATCCAAAATTCAAATGTGGAAATACATTCAACAAGGTTTGTATGATCATCTTTTAAAGAAGAATAATAAACTAAACCCGAATTCTACACACGAAGAAATAATTGAATCAATAAAATTTCCACCAGATATACCAGAGGAAATTTTCCAAGATTTTCAAGTTGAATTAAAAATAGATTGGGCAAGCTCTGACGAAAAAGTATTAAAGTTTGAAGTCATAGATAAGGGTACGGGGATTTCTGAGAAAGATCTAATCCGAATGACTAATAAGGTAGGGGAAAGTCGAAGCGGGGATTTTGATTACATACATTTCCGAAATTCAATGCCGTATTGGCTTCAACCTACAGGTGCTTTTGGTATTGGATTACAATCTATTTTTCTCCTTACCCCATGGTTCTTAATTCAAACAAAATCGGACAATGAAAATGGGTATGAAATTATTTTTCAATCAGCAAAAAGAGGGGAGTACAGCAAAATAACTGCAGAAAACATAAGTAAGAATCGGGGTACAACAGTGATTATTAATCTGCCGAAAGAGAAATTTTCAGAAGTATTTAGTCCTACGTTCGATATAGATATAATCGATGAGTATGATCATTTCACCGATTTGTTAGGAGATATATATATACACAAAATAAAAAAATATATTTTAGAAGAATTATCAAATGTTCAATGGCTTAAAGCCACTTTATTCAAAAGTGATATTTTAATTCCCAAAATTGGAAATATTAATGAAGCTTCAATAATAGGGCAAGATGGAGACGATAACATTCTCTGTACAATTTTTAAACAACCTGATAACTCCAATCTAATTCGTGTTCATGAAAAGAAGATTGGCTCTGAAATCCATATGAAATTTCATACACATCTAACCGATAATTTCATAGCAAATTCCAATTATGGTACGAGAGGAAATGAGAAATATTATGTTAGAGATATTCCTGTAGATGAAAAAATCCCAACTTACTATAAAGCAAGTTACTTTACAATATCCTGGAATTTACAAAGTCCTAAATCAGATAAGATTCTAAATATTTCCCGAGATAAATTAATCTCCAAAACCAAAATAGCAATTAATGAAGAATTTATTAACGAAATATTACCTGATTCCTTAAAAAAGATACAAGGCATTTTTGAAAGTTACTATGGACGAAATTTAAATCATATTGAGAGCGTCGCAATAGAATATTTCCATCTAGAATTAACCGCATGCTTATATAATATACCTGTTAAACACACCCCCAATATTTATAACAATTTTGTTCTTCCTATAAATCTTATTACAGATGTTGAATTAAACACAGTATCATTCAAAGATTTTTTTGCTCAAGACACTTTTTATTTTATGGATAAGATTGCCCTAATTGAGGAAAATCAAAATAAAATTATATTAAAAGATGAGTGGAAAATTATTCAACATAAAGAGGATATTAAGACCGGATATATTATCTGGGATAAAAATCATTTTGAAGCATACTTAAAATTCTCCAACTTTTATTTAACTATGATAAAAAGAATAACGGATGAAACAGGAAATATAACACTAAGAAAATTAGAGAAAGGTCAAGAACATTATAACATTGAAACAAACGAGAATTCATTCAACGATATACTCTCGCAAAAAAATATATCATTTTATTCTAAAAGGCGAGAACTTATTATTCCAATTCCCAAGTACGATGAATTTTTATCCGTGCACAATGTGAGTTATGATGGATTTAGTTATTTTCCTCCATACAGTAATCGATGCATTATCTCCCCGTTTACGAAACAGAATGATTTAATTAAATTAGCATGTAGTTTAGAAGATGAAATTAAGGCTAAAAATATACCTGCAATTAAAAGTTCAATTACGCCCTTATTAGAGAAATATGTTCCTGTAAAGCTGGTAGAGTGGGTTTTGAAACATAATGCTAAAAATACTACAGGGCTAACAGCTGAAATTATCCAAACAAAGTATATTGATTTGATGTGCGAAATGCTAACCCTGTTTAATTTTCAAGATTAAGAAAAGTAAAAGTTACCCTACTAGCGAAGAGATCTAGCTCCTACTAGCCCCTACTAGCGCAGATATCTAGCCCCTACTAGCGCAGAAATGAGGCAAGGCTTTTTGTGTGTTGGCTTTCTGTGCGGCAAGTATTTTAATCCTTACAAAAAAAGAAAGTACTTCTATAATTTACCGCACAGATACGCTTCCGCACTTTTGCTCGGCTGCATATCTCCGCTAGAGTAAGCAGAAATGAGGCGAGGCCTTTGTGCGACAGCTTTCTGTGCGGCGCTATTATTAAGCATCTAAAACAAAATCCATTCTTAAATTAACTGCACAGATACCCTTCCGCACTTTGCTTGGCTGAATATTCCCGCTAGAATAAACTAATGCTAGAAATCTCTACGAATCATTTCATGCTTTTGTACATTTACGAATGAGCAAAAAATATAAATTTACAGACAACAGCAAAATCTATTTTGTAAGTTTTGCAGTAACTAACTGGATAGATCTTTTTATAAGAGACGAATACAGAAGTATTTTAATTAATAGCATAAAACATTGCCAAGCAGAAAAACATTTGGAGTTGTACGGGTGGTGTATAATGACGAGCCATGTGCATTTAATAATTGGTACTAGCTGCAATACGCTCAGCAATATTATGAGAGATTTAAAAAGGCACACATCAGAAGAATTGCACAAAGCCATTGCAAACAATAAAACAGAAAGTAGAAAAGAATGGATGTTATGGATGATGGAAAGGGCAGCAAAAAAAACAAGCAACGAAGCAAAATTTCAATTGTGGCAACCCGAAAACCATCCGATAGAATTGAGTACCCAAAAAATAGCCTGGCAAAAATTAGATTACATTCATTACAATCCTGTTGAAGCAGGCTTTGTAAAAAATAGTACAGATTGGTTGTATAGCAGTGCGCTAGATTATAATGGTGGCAAGGGTTTACTAGATGTTATCCTTTTAGATCCGATGATTCTTTAGTTTACCGCACAGATACCCTTCCGCACTTTTGCTTTGCTGCATATCTGCGCTAGAGTAAGAAGGAATCTAAAGCTTTGTTTATTCTAATAGTGATTGATTTTTTTCCATTTACATTTGTCCGAAATATAAAATGAAACTACTCTTTCATATTTTTTTTGCAGGCTTTTTTTTGACACTTACATCATGTCATACAATAAAACTTGTTGAAAAAATACCCGATGCAAAAAAGCTTGAAACCTATAAAGATAAATTTCTCGGTAAGCTCTTAAAAGAGCTATTATCCCAAATAAAACCCAAGATCAAATTTGTATACGGCAATCCAGAAAACACTTCAGGTCATAGTACGGGAGGCACTTACTTTGTATTTTATTTTGTAGATAAAGAAGAAGGTAAAAAAAGAATAAGTGCGAAAGATACGCCAACAAGGATATTCCTTCAATTTCAATTAGAAGCTAAAAATAATAGAAGACCATTACCAAAAGATGGCCTAAAAGAATGGAAAAATAAAGAAACTAAAGAATACGGGGATATGCTTATTTTAAACATAAGAGTGAGCGGTAACAATTAATTTTTTCTAAGCGCATATCATTTACCAACAATATCAATTCTCCGCCTTCGTTGGTGCCCACACTTCAAATTATTATATGCCGAGGTTTGTTAAAAATAGCAATTCTTCCTTTCGACTTCGCAGCAACGTCTCCCAACGTGGACGTTGCGTTTAGCTCTCTAAAGTCTTAAATATATTTACGCACCGTTACGCAAGGGCCGAGACGTTGCTGCAAAGTAAATAATTCGGAAGAAGGTATTGCTTAATCGAGTTATGATTTAATAGCCGTTAGGCATGCTTTTAAAAGTTGAATCTTAAGTCAGGCTGTATTGAGTATCCCGTCATTTTTTATTATGCATTTCTACATATTATAAATTTTAGGTTTGAAATATTTAGGACTACTTGAGGATTTTTCCTTTAAAAATTATGCATTTTTTCCCCACTACTATTAAAATTGACTTTGATTTTTTTTTGCATAAAGTTTATCTTATTTATGCTACACTAAAATATTTTTTTATGGAAACAACAACCCAAACAACAAACAGAAGAATGCTCACAGGCATGTTTAATGACAGAGCTGGTGCCGAAGGAGCTTACAGTGCTTTAGAAAGCAGGGGATACTCAAAAGACGATGTTAACATGGTGATGAGTGACGAAACGAGAAAGAAACATTTTTCGGATGATGGCCCAGATACCGAACTAGGAAATAAAGCATTGGAAACAGCAGGTAAAGGATCTGCCATTGGTGGCACTGTAGGTGCTGTAATAGGAGCCATAGCTGCTATTGGAACAAGTGTTTTGATACCAGGCTTAGGATTAATTGTGGCAGGTCCTATAGCAGCTGGTCTTGCAGGCGCTGGAGCCGGCAGCCTTGCAGGTGGAATTGTTGGGGCATTGGTGGGTACAGGTATACCTGAAGACCGTGCCAAGGAGTACGAAGAAGGAGTTAAGAACGGCGGAATTGTGATGGGCGTAAATGCACGTAATGATGAAGATGCAGAGTATTTCGAAAATCATTGGAAAGAAAATAAAGGCGAAAAGATCTACAGGTAATTTGTAGAAACAAACAGGAAATTTTTCCATTATTATAATTTAAAATAAAAAAGGTTGTCTAAGATTTTAGGCAACCTTTTTTTATTGGTTGTATCACGCAATATCTTTAGCGTTAAGCGAAGCGTATCCTACTACCATTAATGTTAAGCACAGCGCTCCTATGATTGTTATTCATAAAAAAAAGATTGTGAGCTTAACGAATTGTAAGTGAAAGTTTAAACTATACTGTGCATTTTATTCAGCAAAAGAATTCATGCGGGGGTTCGGCATTTTTATTGCGGAGGAAAGAATATTATTTGTTAAATAAAATACTAACATGAAAAGTACGGATACATTAATTAAAAAGAAGATTTTAATTCTTGAAGATGAAGGCGATACTTGTTTTTTACTGAATGGAATCCTACAAAATGACAATGTGAGTATTGAACAAGTAAATACCATTGCACAGGCAATTGTTTTTCTTAAAGAAGAAACGCCTGATGTGTTAATAATGGACAATAAGCTCCCTGATGGCCGCGGAGTAAACCATATTCAAGAAATTAAGCAAACTTATCCTACCCTAAAGATCATTATGATCAGTGGAAAAAGCGATGCTTCAGACAAAGCTAAGGCGATGAAATATGGTGCAGATCGTTTTCTGGCTAAGCCATTTACCAAAGAGCAGATACAACAATCACTGCAGGAGCTGGCAGTGTAATGTAGTGTTGTATATCCGCGAGTCTTCTCCTCTAGCGAAGATATTTAGTATAGCAAAGTGCCTAATGGTATGTTTGCTAAGCATAATTTATATCTTTAATTGCCGCACAGAAAGCGAAGCTACAAAACCTTTGGATAGTTCCTGAGTTCGGTGAGGAATTCTGTTAATCAAACTTTAGATTAGTGAAAAAAAGTAAGTTAATATATCTGCCGTTACTGATTCCTTTCATAGGAGGTATATTTTGGTGTATCTATTTTATAGAGGGGGGAAATAAGTTTGATAAAATGGTTTTGCAGTTCACTTCTAAAAAAATTGAGGGAAGGATATCGTATTCAAAAAAAGGGACAAGGGGTTTTCATATTTTAGAGATATCGGATAGGTTATCTAATTCTACACTAAAGTATAATCTTCCAAAAAGTTGGTTCTTTAAAGAAAACAATATACTAAATGAGGATAGCGTCAGCAAAAAATCCAATACTCCAGTAATGACTATATACAAATTAAAGAATGGGATATATGAAAAGTGTTGCGATTATGAAATAGGAATGTAATTATCCCCTCTAGCAGATATGCAGCACATAAAAGTTTGTAAGGGTTTCGATCTATTAATAAAACTTCTATTTTTTAAAAATATTTTACAACGTATCATAGTAATTAAAAATTTGAAAAATATGCAGCGTTTAGCATAATATTGTGTTATACGCTATGCGATGTAAAATGAAACGAAATATATGTTTTCTTGCTTTTACGAGTAAGCTCTTCAACCTTTGTTGGTGCCCACTCTCAAATTATAAAATGCCGAGGCTTCTTCTTCGCCCAGCCTATTTTTTAATAAATCAACACTTCATTTCCGGTAATTAGTCGCAGTATACATCAAATATTCAGAGTTGAAAAAGGAGGTACTTTCAACCCACCTCCTCACAAATATCTTCATTTAATTTAGAAGTTTTTTTAGTATCGCTCATGAGCAGATATACAAGCAGCGAAATAAAAATACAAATAGTGATGTACCAGTAAAATAAAGACTCGTGGCCCTTGTTTTTGAGCCACAATGCAACATATTCTGCTGAGCCCCCAAAAACCGCTACTGTAATGGCATAAGGAAACCCTACACCCAAAGCCCTTATCTCGGCCGGAAAAAGTTCTGCCTTTACTATGGCGTTTATACTAGTGTACCCACTTACTATTATTAATGCCGCAATGAGCAATAAAAAAGCACTCACAACAGATTGTGTATGGCTTAAGGCTGTGAGGAGCGGTACAGTTAGTAATGTGCCGGCAATACCAAAGCCCAGTAGTAATGGCTTGCGGCCAATCTTGTCTGATAATGCACCGAAAGCAGGTTGTATTATGGCAAAAATAAACAGGGTACAAAATGATATCATCGTTGATTGCTCCTTTGTAAGACCCACACTATTTATCAAAAATTTTTGCATGTAAGTAGTGTATGTATAAAAGGCGAGGGTGCCTCCAAGTGTTAACCCTATTACGGTGAAAATGGCTTTGGGATGTTTAAATAGTTCTTTAATTGTACCCTTACGCTTCTCTTTATTGTTTTTTATATATTCAAATGAGGAAGTTTCCTGCAGGTTTCTTCGCAGGTAAAAAGCTACAACAGATAAGCCTGCGCCTATTGCAAAAGGGATTCTCCAACCCCACTCATGCAACTGTTCATTGGTGAGTAAAAACTTTTGTAAAATTAATTGTATGCCCAACGCTATTAACTGCCCACCAATAAGTGTAACGTATTGAAAGCTTGAATAGAAACCTCGTCTGTTAGAGGTGGCCATTTCGCTTAAATAAGTTGCCGATACGCCATATTCACCTCCTACACTGAGGCCCTGCAATAACCTGGCTATCAGTAATAATATAGGTGCTGCTATTCCTATTGTTTTATAAGTAGGGGTAAGGGCTATTAAAAGCGAACCCAAAGACATAAGTAGTACGGATAGCGTCATGCTTTGCTTACGTCCTACTTTATCTGCAATGCTCCCAAACATCCATCCGCCAATAGGTCGCATTAAAAACCCTAATGCAAAAACACCTGCAGTATTCAGCAATTGTGCCGTAGGATTATCATTTGGAAAAAATGAGCCTGAAAAATAAATAGCAAAAGCGGAATAAGCATACCAGTCATACCACTCTACCAAATTGCCTATAGAGCCACCCAATAAAGATTTTACACGGGTTGCCATTTCATTGTCGCTTGCAGCATTTACTTTGGCTTCAAGCTGTGCTCCGCTCATTCTCATTTAATATCCTGTTTATTTATTTACAATTTAAGACGCTATAAAACGAAAGGTAAATAAAATTAAAAATGCTATTTTATTTTGGTATTAACCATTTACTACAGAACAGCATTTTTGGGTAAGGGAAGCTATGACCGCAAAATTAATTAGTGATATTTTTTAAATTGTATTTTGTTTGCACAAGCAAAAGCGAGGGACCCACGAAATGAAATTATTGATAATGTTTTCACTCCCTCTCTGCATTCGTTGGTGCCCACACTATAAATTATAAAACTAGAAGCTGTCTAGCCCACTATAACTTCAACGGCTTATTCATTTCGGCCGGGTTAACTCCGTAGTTTTTACAATATTTATTGGAAGGCCTATTGTTATTGTCATAAAACTATATATAATTTCAGAACAACTCACATTGAAAATGAAAATTTCATATAAAGAAAATACTATATTTACTAAAAATAAATCAACCATGAAAAAAGTATTTGTAATGATAGGGTTTTCATTTTTCTCTGTATTTGGGATGGCACAAAATGTCGGTGTTGGTACAATCACTCCCAATGCTTCTGCCGTGCTGGATGTAAGCAGCACATCTCAGGGTTTTTTACCCCCAAGAATGACAGCAGCCCAACGATCTGCTATTTTCTTCCCTGCCAATGGATTATTGGTGTATCAAACAGACTATCCTTCGGGTTTTTATTATTTTAACGGAGGTATTTGGACAATGCTATCTGAAACCACTTCATACCCAAATGGTACTGCTACACCTGTACTTACTATATGTTGCCAAAGTTGGATGACCAAAAACCTAAATGTTGATAGATATAGAAATGGAGACATCATACCAAAAATTACCGATCCTACAACATGGGCTGCACTGACTACAGGTGCTTATTGTTATTATAATAATGATTCAACTACCTATGCGGAGACTTATGGGAAATTATACAATTGGTATGCAGTGAATGATCCAAGAGGCTTAGCCCCAGAAGGCTGGCATGTACCCACCGATTTTGAATGGATAACTATGGAAAATTGTTTAGGAGGGGCAAGTGTTGCAGGAGGTGCTATTAAAGAGACTGGCACTACACGTTGGCTAGCCCCTAATACCGGAGCAACCAATACAAGCGGCTTTACAGCACTGCCGGGCGGCTACCGTGTAAACAATGGCACTTTTGGGGGTATTACTAACGACGTTAGCTTTTGGATTGCAACGGAGTCCGGTAGTGCGGCCATGTACCGCTTTTTGACGACTAACGGTGCCAATATCATCAGGGGAACTAACAGTAAGCGGTACGGTTATTCAGTTCGCTGCCTAAGGAATTAATTTATTTTGATTCATTCTCAGCCTTCGTTGGAGCTCACCCCTTATTTATTAAACGACAAGACTTGGTCTTCGACCAGCCCACAGATTAATAAAATAAAAAGTTTTTAAAGAAAATATTACAAGGCAGCGACTGGTCATAGATTAAGCTTTGGCATTTAGTGTATGGTTTACATTATGACTTAGTAAAGTCAAATTTTTATGCCTTTTCTCATAATGGCAGAAATGAGGCGTGGCCATAGTGAATCAACTTTCTATACAATGCTATTATCAAAACATCTAAAACAAAAAACCCTTACCTGAGCCTCCATTGGTACCCATCCTTCAAATCATAAAACGCCAAAGCCTGATCTTCCACCAGCCGACCAATTTAAAAGGGCTTTGTAAAAAATAGTTACCATTGATTGTATAGTAGTGCAAAAGATTATAATGGCGGCAAAGGTTTGTTGAAAGTAAATACTCTTTTATCCATTAAATTTGTTTCTGTGATCATAAAACCTTCACTAACAACTCTAAACATACATAATGAAAAATCTAATTTTATTCCTGTTGGTTATTTTAATAATACCGGTAAAGCAGGTATTAGCCCAGCAACGTTCTACCTATGATCTTGCTGCATGGATTATTGCATCGGTTGATTCGTACGATACTACTACCGTTAACTGGGCCTTAAAGGAAGGAGGACAGATAGACTTTAAGCGTGGAGGCATGAATGCTTTGGAGATGGCCATGTATTACAAGAAAACAGCAATGATAAAGTTTTTACTGAACAAAGGTGCAAGTGTAGACAGCATAAATCAGGATGGAATGAATGCACTCCAGTATGCTGAAAAAATAGGGAATCCAGAAATTACCCAGTTGATAAAAAGCAGATGGACAAATGGCGTTATTTCTTCCATTTCCGATACCGGAAAGGCTGCAGCAGTAAGAGCATTACCACGTAGCAATGCTTCACCCACCCAAGAAGCAAACATCCCATTTAATGCCTTATACAAAGTAGGTGATAAAGTTTTGCATAGCCGGGACAGGGGTAAAACCTGGGAGCCAGGTTTGATTAAAGAAGTATCCAGCAATGCACGAATACTTGCAGATGGAATACCGCCTTATCTAGTAGAAAATGTAAGCAAAACATCCCAGAATTACCTTGATGCAAATTTCGTCACAACTTTTGAACGCCAGCCGTGGTGGACCAGTTTTTTTGTAGGCGATTGGAAATTAAACGCTCCAATAGCAGCAACAGAAAGAATTATTGATCGTGAAGTGTACACTATTATCGGTGGGGGAGATCGTTTGCCACCTATTAGGATCAACGCAAATGGTACTTACTCTTGGGTAATCAGTAAGACCAAAATTATTAAAGGAAAATGGACTAAAAATGCAGATGCGCCGGGAATAATTTTACTGAATGGTTACAGAGACGTTAATTGGGTTGTATACAATACAAGCGATTCCAACAATCGCAAAATATTCAAAACAGATTATATTATCATAGCCGATCAAAATGGAAATTATCTTTCTAACCACGGTTTTAGAATTGTAAAAAAATAAAAAGCATGTACGATTGTAGTTGCATTCCCTCTGCCTTGGTTAATTGCTCACGAAACAACAAAGCAAAATTGTTCATTAGATATGCAAAACCTCAGTCCTCGTTTGGTGCCCACACTTTAAATTATAAAATGCCGAGGCTTGTCTTTGAACAGTCGACCTATTGATAAAAAGTTTTAAATAAAATATTAAAGGGCAGCGGTTGGTCAAAGTCCAGGCCTTGGCTTGTAAAAAATAGCAACCTTGCATTATTGAATTTGCATACAGTTCCTGACTGAAATATGCACTTACTAACGCATACATGAATATTCTAATGAAAAAATAACAAACGAAGTTTTTGTAAGACAGTTTTCCATGCAGCAAATCTTTATATCATTTACCAGCTGCATCTTTATCCTTCAACCCTTTCTTTATTGTTTTATCAGCCTTTTCCTTGGTATCACTTTCTGCCTTCACTTTTGGCTGATCAGTTTTTTCTTCGGGGATATAATTAAGGGAGATCATCATGGGAAAATGATCACTGCCTACTTTGCCGAGTCGTTTTAATTGTACCAGTTTGAAATGGCTGCTGTGAAAAAGATGATCGAGCGGCCACCTGAAAATAGGATACTTTGCATGAAATGTATTGTAAAATCCTCTTCCACGGCGGGGGTCTAAAAAGCCGCTTACTTCCTGAAAAAGCTCCGTGGTTTCTGACCATGCTACGTCGTTAAAATCTCCTGCTACAATCACCCCTTGTTTTTCTTTTTTTGCTTCTCGGGCTACCATAATTATTTCTGCATCACGCTCCCTGCTATCACTGGCTTCTGTAGGCACGGGTGGTCTTGGATGCACAATAAACAAAGTAATTTTTTCACCGGTTTTTAGTACAACATTTGTTTTTATTGAAGGGATGTCAGGCTCTACCAAATACCTTGTAGTGGCGCCTTCTAACGGTAATTTTGAATAGAGATGTAATCCGTATGTATTTCCCTGAGGCACCATCACACGATGCGGAAACTGCTCTTCTAATGGAGAAAGTGCTTGCTGCCAAATACTGTCAGACTCTGTTGTAATAAAAATATCGGGGTTATTTTTATTCACCATTTCCAATACTTTGCTGTACTCCGTATTGGTTTGCAAAACGTTTGAAATTACCAATTTTATTTCTGCTTTTTTATCTGCGTTTGCATCAACCTGTAACACCTGTTTTTTACCCAATGGCGTATATGGCAATGCTTTTATGGCCTGTACAATTATGACGCCTGTAAATATTAATGCATAAATAAAACCTGCTTTCCCCTTTTTAAAATAAAAAAATAAAAACCAGGCCATTGCTGCTACGGCTATAAAAAATGTTTGCAACCTGGGGTAATCAAAAACCCTTATGTACCATTCTTTGGAGGGAAACATAGGCAACACTGTTGCGCAAAGCGTGATGAGGGCAAGTATAGAAAATATGATGATTCCCCCTACATGCAAGTACGGGTTATACGATTTAGATTTATTAACTGTTGACAACGTTTTATGTTTGTGGTGCTGCTAATTTGTTTTAAGGGGGTAACCGTTTTTTTGTGCAATAATATTTAAAATAATTTTATAATGATTAATCTGTCTCAAGCCTTTTTTGCTTTTGTTTTTGTGGGGGTATCATTATACATCCAAATAAAAACATCTTTTTTGAATTAGCAGCTAAGATACGCTTCCGCATTTTTGCTTGTCTGCATATCTGC
>JANPIF010000143.1:0-4012 GCA_031424845.1 Ferruginibacter sp. | reverse complement strand
TGATGGATTAACAGAACAAACTCGTGGGTTTTGGAACCTTCAAAGTTATTACAGCACCCTTAATAAAGATAACTCTGCTAATTATAAAACCCTTACCGGTTTAATGGATAGACTGGAAACCGTTGAAAATTTAAAAGTTGGTGCGGGCGATAAAAACATATTACAAGCAGAATTTTTGCTAACTGCGCATTTTATAAAATATATTTTAACCAACTACGAAGATGGAGTTGTGAAGCGAAAAGAATTGGAGCGTTTTATACCTATTGTAAAAAGAGACCCTATAAAATTTGCCGATTCGTTGCTTACAAAAAAGCACAAGGATAATAAATATTATGAAGATGATAATTTGGCTTACAAAGCCTTAAAAGAAAAATTAAAAATTTACTATGCCGCTGCAATAAATGGCGGATGGCAGCCAATAACCGCCGGGAAAGTTTCTTTAAAAAGTGGCATGACCTCTCCCATTATTTTGCCCATAAAAAAACGTTTACAAGCTACAGGCGAAATGCCGGCTGACAGTACAGATCTTTACAATACCCAATTACAAACGGCTATTATAAATTTTCAAACCAGCCTTGGGCTTACGGCAGATGGTACTATTAACGAACTTCTTATTAAAGAAATGAATGTGCCTGCGGTAAAGAGATTGGAGCAAATACTTATCAATATGGATCGCATGCGTTGGATGCCGGAGCCTGAAGGAAACTTATTATTTGTAAATATTCCGCAGTTTGAATTGCAGGTTTTTGAAGGAAAGAAAAAAGCATTTTCAATGAATGTAGTTGTGGGCAAAGAAGGGCACAATACCATGATGTTTAAGGGAGATCTTAATCAAATTGTCTTCAGCCCTTATTGGAATCTAACGCCGGATATTGTAAGAGAAGAAATTATGCCTGCCATGGCAAAAAATCCCAATTATTTGGCCAGTCACAATATGGAAATAACAAGTAACAGCGGTGGAATTCCGGTTATTAGACAATTACCTGGCGAAGAAAATTCTTTAGGGAAAGTAAAGTTTTTATTTCCTAATAGTTTTAATATTTACTTTCATGATACGCCTGCGAAAAGCCTTTTTAGTAAAGATAAAAGAGCATTTAGCCATGGTTGTATAAGATTAAGTGAGCCTACAAAACTGGCGGAATATTTATTGAGATCAAAATCGGAATGGTCGTCTGATAAAATTGCTGAAGCTATGAATAGTGGAACCGAAACTTATGTAAGTTTAAAAAATCCGGTACCGGTAATTATTACTTATTACACTGCTTGGGTAGATGAAAATGGTTTGCTAAACTTTAGAGATGACATATATAAACATGATGCTGTGTTGCAGAAAAAAATGTTTACAAACTAGGTTCTGTTATCACTAGTTTTCCTTTTACATACACTGGCACAACCGGTGCACTATCTGCCGTAAGACAGTAACGAATATCTTTTTCTAAATGGTATTTTGTGAGGCGATGATAATGAGTAGCATTTCGCTCTTTCATGTATTCATATAAATCTGGTTGTGCAGTCATGTATAAACTTTCAGCCATTTGAGATGAATCGCATTGTAAAGAAAAATTTTCTTTAATTCTATTTACAACAGCTCCTGCGAAAAGTGTGTCTTCTATATTTACTTTGTCTTTCCAGGCGGCACATGCAAGTATTACATTTTTATTTTCTGCCAATAAATGATTGCATACCGCAGTTATATTTGGAAATGAACCTGTAATAATTTCTGTAGCACCGTTAGCCAGGGCCATGTGCAATAATTTTGTGCCGTTTGTTGTTGTTAGCACCAATGTTTTTGCATGAATAAATTCTGTTGGGTATTCAAATGGTGAGTTGCCATATTGTAAACCTTCGGCTACTTGTCCATCTCTTTCACCTGCCGTAATAGCTTTTAATTCGTTGCCCATTCTTATACATTCAGCTACATTGTCTATCGGTATAATTTCAGCTGCACCATTGTGTAAGGCAGTAGCAATAGTAGATGTGGCACGAAGCACATCAATAACAACAACAATACTGTTACTTACATCATACAAATGTAGTAGCGCCGGAGAAAGGCAAGTATAAAGAGATGGTTTAGGAGCGTTCATGTATCAATTAATTTTTTAAAATCATTTTCCACTGTTCACTTTCTGCAAATTGTTTAATGATTGTATTTCGTTCAGTTAAAAGTTTTTTGAAATAATTTTTTAAAAAAATCCACATTACAAATTTACCAAGTAGTCCAAAAGGTGCTTCTAAATAAATTACATCTTTCATTAAAGTACCTACTTTATTTTTCTCAAAAATATGTTGATGAGAAAAACTTTTTAAATCACCTTTTATCATCTCATCTGTAAATGAATGAGGATAGTTGTACTGTATAATCTTTGAGGTAAAATATCGTTTTTTAAAAAGATGATCCGCCTCCCAAGTTACTGTTTCGTTTAAATTTATAAGCCCTGATGTTTTTCCAGCTACTGCTTTTTCATTTGTTTTGCTGGTACTTATTAAATGTAGATCTATACTTCTGCTTAAGTTAAAAACTATTTCGGAAGTGTTATTTATATGTGTGTTTATGGTAAAAGATGGCATTACACAAAAGGTATTTTAACCACAACCGCTTTCAACAAGGTATTCCTCACTTTTATAAAAATTTCTGTACCTATTGGTGAAAACTTGGTGTGCACATAACCCATACCTATAGCTTTGCCAAGCGATGGCGCTTGCGTGCCAGATGTTACCACTCCAATTGCTGCACCTTCAAAATCTTTAATTTCATAATCGTGGCGGGCAATACCTTTTTCTATCATTTCAAACCCTACTAATTTACTCACTACCCCTTCAGCTTTTTGCCTCTCAAAAATTTCCTTAGCAGTGAAGTCTTTTGTAAATTTTGTTATCCATCCTAGTCCCGCTTCAATGGGAGAAGTAGTATCATTTATATCCATACCATACAAACAAAATCCTTTTTCTAAACGCAAAGTATCTCTTGCCCCCAAGCCAATTGGTTTAATGCCAGATGTTGCACCTGCAGCAAAAATAGCATCCCATATTTTATCAGCTGCGCCATCTTTGTCTTCAAAATAAATTTCTACACCGCCGCTTCCTGTATAACCTGTGGCACTTATCAATACATTATCTACACCTGCAAATGTTCCTTTTGCAAACGTATAATATTGTAAATTTAAAATATCAATATCTGTAAGTGGTTGTAATATTTTTGTAGCTAATGGTCCTTGTATTGCCAACAAACACGTGTCATCAGATATGTTTTGAAGTTGAGCATTGTTGGTATTGTATTTATTTATCCACTCCCAATCTTTATCAATATTGCCTGCATTTACCACAAGCATGTACACTTCATTCTCTTTTATACAATACACCAACAAATCATCTACAATTCCGCCTTCTTCATTTGGCATACAACTGTATTGCGCTTTACCAGCAGTTAGTTTTGCAGTATCGTTGGTTGTAATTCTTTGAATAAGTTCCAGTGCATGCTCACCCTTTACCATAAACTCACCCATATGGCTTACATCAAATACGCCGGCTGAATTGCGTACGGTAGCATGCTCATCATTAATACCGCTGTAAGAAATTGGCATATTAAAACCTGCAAAATCCGCCATCTTAGCGCCTAGTGCAATGTGTTTATCTGTAAAAGGAGTGTTTTTCATGTTTTATTTTTGTGTGCGCAAATGTAAATAAAAATAAAAGCCCCGCCGTTACCGACGAGGCTCTATTTTCAACCTTCAACTACATTTTTATTAATTATCTGCATATAACCATTGCATTGTGAAAAGGCAGCGATTTAAAATGAAATGTATTGTCTTCTTTATCCTGATATTTTTCCAACTGCTTTTCAATTCTTTCTTTTTCCTTTTTCAAAGAATCTTTAAAACGTTTTTCCTCCTGTTGTAGATTCATTTTTATTGAATCAATTTTGTTTTGTGGCTTGGTTTCATCATATCTATAGCTGCCATCAATATTATCTTCTACTGATATACCATTTTCGTTAATTCTCACACTGTTTTTG
>JANPIF010000142.1:0-10122 GCA_031424845.1 Ferruginibacter sp. | reverse complement strand
CAACTTTTTCGTAAAGTATATTAATAAAAGAAAAACAATTAAAATGTAAATTTATAATACAAAGTACATTACTATCAATGTGAAAATATAGGAACACTATTATTTTTACAATTTTAGTTATCTGGCATATCCATTGCACTTATGATGTTATCAAATTTTATGACTACATAATATATTAAAATGAATGTAAATAGCGGAGAAAGTTTAATTCAAATGCATGAATTGTTTGATGACGTACCAGCGTTGATAGCTGTAATGAAAGGTAAGGATTACATATTTGAATATGCAAATGAATTGTATAAAAAATCGATTAAGCAAACTAAAAATATTATTGGATTATCACTTAGAGATGCTATACCTGAGCTTGAAGGGCAAGGTATTTTTGAAATATTAGATGAAGTTTATACCAACGGTACTGTTTTTAAAGTAAATGAATTTAAAGTTAGAATAGATGTAAATGGAGATGGTAATGTAACAGACATGTATTTTAATTTATTTTATAAACCATTAAGGGATGAAAACAATGTAATTAATGGAATTTTTGTACATGCTTTAGAAATTTCAGAGTTGGTAAATAGTAAGTTGGCTACAGAAAAAACAAAAGATAAGTATGAAAATCTCATTGTAAATTCTCCGGTAGCAATTTCTGTATTTGTGGGGAAAGATATGATCATAGAATTGGCCAACGAAAAAATGTTATCATTTTGGGGGAAGGATAATAGTGTAATTAATAAAAAACTTGCAGATGCCTTACCTGAAATAAAAGACCAGCCTTTTTTACAAATATTGGACAATGTTTATACTTCAGGAAAAACCTACCATGCAAGCGAACAGAAAGCTATGCTGGAAGTGAACGGTCAATTATCAACATTTTGGTTTAATTTTTCCTACAAACCACTGTTTGATAAACAGGGTAAAATTTATGGTATTTTAAATATGGCTTTAGATGTAACCTACCAGGTAGAAGCGCAAAAAAAACTTACCAGTGCAGAAGAAAAATTGAGAAGTGCCATTGATGTTGCAAATTTAGGCACCTGGGAACTAGACCCGGCAACAGGAGTTGTTGAATTAAATGAAAAATTAATTAATTGGAGAGGATTAAGTGATGAAAAAAAGCTTACGATGGAGGATCTTTTGCAATATGATCCAGATAAAGAAAATTTGCTTGCTCAGGTAAAAAATGCTTTGGACTCAGAAAGCAATGGTGTAATAAATATTGAATACGATAACATAAATCCCATAACCGGTGAGCAAAAAAGATTACTCTCCCATGGACGAACATTTTTTAATGACGAAGATGAACCAATACTCGTAGCAGGCATAACCCAAGATATTACTTTACAGAAATCTACAGAAATACAATTGGCAAATAAGGTTGCCTCTAAAACTGCGGATTTAGAAGATGCTAATGAAGATTTGCTACAGCTTAATGCAAACTTAGAGCAGTTTGTTTATGTAGCAAGCCATGATTTACAAGAACCCTTAAGAAAAATAAATATTTTTTCTGATATGCTTAAAAAAAGCAGCGCCATTCTAAATGAAGAAGGTAAAATGTATCTGGCTAAAATTGAAAAGGCTGCAATTAGAATGTCATTGTTGATAAATGATTTGCTGGAATTTTCAAGGATAAGTTCCAAAGAAAGGATATACAGTCCTACAGATTTAAATAAAATTATTGCAAATATTATTGTTGATTATGAATTACTGATTAATCAAAAAAATGCTACAATAAACACATCAGTTTTACCTATCATAGAGGCTGTTCCTTTGCAAATGAACCAGCTCTTCTATAATTTGATAGGCAATGCTTTAAAATTCACAAAAAAAGAAGGTAAAGTAGAAATTAATATAGGGTGTGAAATGGTTTCTGATGAAGAAAAGATATTATTGAAATTGAATAAGAACCATGCTTATTGCAAAATTTCAGTAAAGGATAATGGTATCGGATTTGATCAAAAATATGCGGGCCAAATATTTGAAATATTTCAAAGATTACATGGTAAGTATGAATATGAAGGAACAGGAATCGGCTTATCTATAGCAAAAAAAATAGCTGATAACCATGGTGGTCATATAACCGTTTTTTCAAAAGAGAATGAGGGTGCCAAGTTTGATATAATTCTCCCCATAACAAGGAGCAAGGAATAAATAGTTTTTATGTTTAAAAATCAAGTTGATTACAACTGAACTTTATATTTACAATGTTGTTGATATAAAAAAAAATTGGAAAAAAATTTAAAACTGTTTTGTTTTTAAAAGTTGAACCCTTACTTTTGCCGCGGAGAGCTGGCAGAGTGGTCGATTGCGGCAGTCTTGAAAACTGTTGACTGTTACAGGTCCTGGGGTTCGAATCCCTAGCTCTCCGCACTTAAAATCATTACCCCTTTCAAATTTTATTATTTGAAAGGGGTTTTTAGTTTGGTTTTATTTCTAAAAATTGCCATTCAACAAAATTTGATTTATGTTTTTTTGACAAATAAATTTTGGGAAACGTTGATCGCAGTTTTAAAATTTACTTACTCACTAATAATCCAATCCCCTATTTATTCAAAAGCAATCTAATCGATGAACCATCTATAAATTATGGTTATTTATGTCAATAAACTTCAAGCATATTAATAATACATACCTTTTCATAAATTAGTTTGTTTGCTAATTGTATTTGAAGATGTATACATGGAATACTTGCACAATCAATTATTACTAGATGAGAATGGCATAAAATTTTCAGTGTTAATAAAAACTTCTCAACATGATAAAGAAATACTTTCCCTTAATTCTTTTTTTAACTCTATTTATTGTATCGTGTGGTACCAATAATGTAGATGCCAATGGTTATACGAGACCAGTGTATATATAGCCCCAGGTGTGGGTTTGGGAACAATTATAGCTGTAGTAATTTCCTGGTCGAGGAATAAGTCTATTTTATGGGCAATTATTCATGGAATATTTGGATGGTTATATGTTATTTATGCGCTTATTGTAGGTAAGAAAGATTAAGGATTTGTATATTTTAAAATAATATCTCCACAACAGTAGTATGTTCTTTAAGTGGTAATATATTTTCATATTTTTTTGAAATAATTTATATTTTAAATGAAGCACTTTGAAAAATGGTTTTTTATAAGCATACTATTAATAGGATGCAATGCTTCTTTTGAAAAAGACAAAGCAAATAAACAAGTTGATGTAAAAGTTCAAGTAGATACAGTTGTCTCAACAAAAGTCTTACAAACTCCAATAATTGATATAGAAGAAAATTCACCTCAATTTATTGCTACAATAAATCCCAAAGTATTAGTAGAATTTGCAAAAACGCTTTCCGGAATACCATACAAATATGCTTCCATCGATCCTGCTGTAGGATTTGATTGTTCAGGTTTTATAACTTACGTTTTTAACCATTTTAATATTGCCGTACCAAGGTCATCAGTTGATTTTACAAATGTGGGCATTGTTGTAGAACCAACACTTGCCAAAGAAGGAGATTTAATTTTGTTTACCGGTACGGTAGATTCTATTCGTATAGTAGGACATATGGGGATAGTATCAGAAAATATTGATACTTTAAAATTTATTCACTCAACATCAGGCAAAGCAAACGGGGTAACAATAAGTCCGCTGAATGAGCATTACAAAAAAAGGTTTGTAAAAGTTATTAGGGTTTTTGAGGATTGAGAAGATTTACTGTGCATCAAGAAATTTCTAAATTCCACTATTGATGCTGTGGGTAAGGCGCAGGAACAAACTAAGAATGGAAACACAACATCAACTAAAAGTTAATCTCCTTTTACTTACTCCTTATCATAAAAACTGCAGGTAAAGCTCGCTGCCCTGTTTTATCGCTGGGGGTAATGGTTTCTTTACCGTTTACTAACATGCAACTACTGCCACCACCATCTAAATTAAGTGCTTCTACACAGCCTAACTGTTGTAGGAGGGCAGCCATTTGTAACAAATTTGCACCCTCCGCTTTTCCCGAAAATCTACCTTGAATTACTAAGATTATTAATTTGCCATTTGCTGTATAACCCATAGCCGTGCGAGGATGTTTATCGTATAACCCTTTACCTGCAAATAGTAACTCTTCATTGTTTGTAATGGCTATTTTGCCATTTTGCAGTAATACGGGTCCGCCACCAATGGCCGTTTCAACATTCCATTTTTGAAATTTCTTACGAAGATTTCGCTTATGTTTATTTAATTTTTTCTGAGCAATGGTGTTTTCATTTATGGGAGTTATAGGGTATTGGCTTGCACTCAAATGTAAAGTTGTATCGCTCTCTATCCATGCCACATCTGTCTTTCTATTTGCATAAATACCCAACGCACTTCTATACATTTTTACCTGTGCAGTGGAGTCTTTACCTCTACCTTTTGCAGTGCTTATGTTATAAGAAAGTGGCTTCCCATTTTTAATAATAGTATTTAAATTTTGGTTTGTTTTAAAAGAAAAAAAAGTACCATTAACCACTACAACAGGGTTATTATTTTTTGTGTAAAAATCAGTTGGAGTCAATCTTCTATTGAAGGTAGTATCTACATCAAAAATTAAATCAGCATTGTTTAAATCTGCTTCAATGTAGTAAGCTATATTAGGTTTGCCCTCTATGCTATCGTTTGTATAAAATAATTGTAACCCTTTTGGCAATGGGATTTCGAAAGTATCAATTCGTTTCCAATGCAGTTGTGCTTGTGTGGCAACGATTAATAATGTAAATATAAAAAGGAAGATGATTTTTTTCATAGTAGTGAAGATATTTTTTTCTGCGGAAATGCTCGCAACTTTGAACGATAGTTTTAATTTGCGCAAGAAATGATTAACTAATCTACAAGGACTGCTTCAAGATTTAAAAACTATACCTAAACTTAAAAAGCTAACACAAAAATTGAAGTAAAAAAAATAAAAATGCTCAGGAAATCAATTTAAATACTTGAAATTTTTTCTGAAAGACAAACTTACTAAACTGCAAAACAAAATAGGATCACAAAAAGTAAACAGTGATAAAGACCCATGCAAAATACAAGGATACCATATACGAGTTTATGCTACTCACCTCCTCACTAACAAGTGGGTTTACCCAAATATCTCAGTACGAAAATCAGTGTTCCCTGCTGCATCTCCATTTCTTTTACACTTCCATCCCAGGTGATTTTCCAAGTTGATGGTTTAGTTCCAGCCCCGTCATCTGTTGTTAGAACATTACCGTTCACTTTGTATTTTCCTCCTAAATACAAAGTGCCTGTTTGATGCTCCCAATTTCCGTTTTTACAAAATAAATAGTTTGATGGACGAAACTGTGTTTTGGGTGTGGTACCTTTTTCGTAAATACTTATCACAGCCCAGTAAGTGCCAGAAAGTACTGGCAAACCGGCCTTTACTTCAGGTATTGCAGCGTTTTGTGCATCGGTAAGTTTTACATCAAAACGTGAAACTCCTCTATTTGTAACTACCCTATTTTGGACAGCATTTGCAGCAGATGCAACGGTAAACTGATTGGCGGTAAGCCATGCTGAAAAATTTATTCCATCATATTTCACATTGTATTTATCGGCTTGTATTGCTGTTATAACTCCTGTGTAGTTTTTCCCATCTGTGCCCACCATACTTACCTTAGAGTTTACTGTTTGTGCCTGAATTGTATTACAAAGAAAAAACAGGCAGATGAAGCAAATTATTTTATTTAAGTACATAGTATAATTTTTTGAATATAAATATAGTATTTAATTTCAGTTTGTTAAGTCTTCGGATTTTCGCATTTGTAAATGTGCAATGTCTGTTATCAGCCTCTAAGCCTGCCTTACTTTTGGCCCTTCTTAATCTTCTTTAAATACTCGCCCGGTGATTGGTTTGAATCAGCGGAATATATTTAATTTCGTTGATAAGGATTTTTTTGAATAAAAGAAAAAAATTACAAACCCTATTTGAAAAAATAGCGTATTCCATTTCTCTATTTAATGATTGTTAGAATTTGCATCTTCTTTAAATCTTAATAATAAAGTGGGGTTGTACAGTTTTAAGCGAACGCTCTCAATATTGTTGGTACAATTTGCTGCTTAACTTTGCTGCATATCAAAATTGGCAGACTTATAATTATTGATAGCGTAAGTGACTATTCTTTATTTACTTCAGCATTATATTTTTAAAGCAGTTTTTTAAACATGGAAACAAAACCTAAAATAAAACTTACGCTTTCGTCAATTGACAAAAAATTGGAATTGATATGCAAAATATTTTTACTCGTGATGTGGGTTATAGCCCTGTATACTTTTTATAGATTACCAACCACAATTCCAATACATTTTAATGCTTCAGGAGAACCAGATGATTATGGAAACAAACTGATACTTTTAATTTTACCTGTTTTTGCTACTGTAATATATTGGGGGGTAACAAAGTTGAATAAGTATCCTCACATTTTTAACTACCTCACAAAAATTACTGAAGACAATGCCGAAATGCAATACAGCATTGCTACAAAAATGTTGCGCTTTTTAAAATTAGCAATTCTTATAATTTTTTCTCTGATTATACTTTTCACTTACCTAACTACTATTGGAGTAACAAATGGATTGGGCTTTTGGTTTTTGCCATTTACCTACGGACTTTTATTAATACCAACTATCATCAGCATAAGTCATTCATTTAAGAAGAAAAATAACATTGCCTGAAAGATATATTTAGTGCTGATGAAGATTTAAATTGGAGTATGTATTTACGTCAAACCCACACAGCCCAACCATAAAAATTATGACTAAAAAAGAAATTGCCCAACATTTTTTAAAGCTAACTTCTAAAGGCGAATCTAGGGAAGCATTTAAGTTGTATGTATCAGAGAAATTTAAACACCACAATGCATATTTTAAAGGAGATAGCCAATCGTTGATGATTGCAATGGAAGAGAATGCAGTGATTAATCCTGTTAAGATTTTCGAAATTCAAAGAGTATTAGAAGACGGAGAACAGGTAGCAGTGCACTCTAGGGTAGTAATGACAGAAGGCAACACAGCATTAGCATTGATGCATATATTTAAATTTGAGCAGAACAAAATAATTGAACTGTGGGACTTTGGTCAGGTTGTTCCTGCAGATATTGTAAATGATAATGGAATGTTTTAAAATTGATATTTTTTAAAATACATTTTTACATAATCGCAGTTTGGTAAAAATTTTCCATCTCAAAACAATTATATTTATAATCTAAAACGCTTTCATGAAAACGCTGCTTTCATTTTTTATTGCTATAACATTTTTAACCATTACCCCCGGGTTTAAAAATGCAACCTCCAATACCTTCAATGATGACAAGACTGAAGTTTTTTTCAGCAACAAACTTCAATTCGATGATTTGGTAAAGCTGAAACTTGATTTAGCTGAAAAGAAAATTGTGGTAAATTATGAATTGCTTGAATTTGATAAGACCAATAAATTAAAAGCAATCGCATTTTCAGTTATCAGCGAAGACAAATTTTGTGGCAGCGGTAAAATATTGGATCTGTCAAAATATGAATATGGGTTCCGGGTAGATAAGTCTCCCAAAGCAGATGTATATTTTAGCGTGGGAATAACAAAGGGATACAAATAAATTTCTTTTTTAACATATATCGTAATCAATACTTATTATCTTTTTTAAAAGCAGTTTATATATTATTTTTTAAAAATCACATTTAGAATTTCCATAAACAAAGTCCTATCAATATTTATTTTCAAAACCTTTTCATAAGTTCTCATTATTATTTAATCCCAATATGGTTATTAAGAAAAAAATAAACCTGCTAAACATAATTGGCTACGCTTTGCTAGGACTACAGGCATTAAGTTTCATAGGAAGTTTAGGAATGGAAAAAGAACCTATAACTGGTACCCCGGAATTATTAGGATATTATGTAGGCTCAAATTTTTTTTTAATAATAGCTATTATTTTATTTCTTAGTGCCCGCTCACTTAGAAAAAAATTAAACAAGGCAAATCAATTAAAAGAAATTGATTCAATAGGCCAAGACATATAAATAAAGTCTGCATTCACTGTATATCCTAAATGTTTTTGATCTCAATTATTTTAGATCCTATTCAATTAAACAAGATTACATTTTTTTCTCTTTCAAAACACCTGTGAGTATAGTAAATAAAAATGCCCCAAATATGGGGCACTCTTATTTTCTGATTGATGTTATATTTTTAGAATCCTAATCCAACTGCAAAACCTCTTACACTTGTAGGGAAAGGCATTGCCAAACTTGCTGCGCCTGTAGTAAGATTAATAGAGTAAAGACCATTGTTTCCACCTACTGTAAATATGCCGTATGCATTGTTTGTTCTACCTCCTAAGTCAAAACCATTTCCTGCACTTACATCAACGCCTAATGGTTTACCTGCATCCAACGTTCCTGCATTTGCCGGGTTTTGTATGTGAAGTTTATCAGTAGTATGGTCTATATCATATAAAGTAGTTGTAGTAGAACCCGGAAAACTATTTGTGTAGCCAGCTCCATCTACTGAAGGCGTACCAGGGTTAAGATTAGGATCTGTTGCTGCTACTCCGCCAGTAATTGGATTTAATCTTATATTTTGTCCGTCATTGCTTACAACTCTTATTCTATCAACAGTTGGGTTAAAGTCAAACCCAAAAGATGTCCCTGAAAGAGTAGGAGTAAATGGCCCTGATCCAACCATTGCTGCTGCACCGCTAGACATGTTTACTGTGTAAATTCTGCTAGTACTTCCCAATGCATAAAGCTGAGCAGTTGCTGGGCGCATATCTATTCCAACGATCATTTCACCTGCAGCTAATCCTGTAATTGCTTTGGTTGTTATGCCGGATGCAGTAGGGTTAAATATCAATAAATTGTTTGACTGGTCTACTGCATATGCGACAGGGTTTGTAGGTATTGCTACACCAACAATTATTCTGTCCGTTTTTCCAGCGTTTTGTGCCATTCCCGTTGCTAGGTCTATATAATAGAATCTGTATTTGTTGCCATTGCTTTCTTCAGGCTCCCCTGCTTCCAAGTCACGACCGAAGATAGCAGCAATTGCTACAGAATTATCCGGCGCTATATCAAATCCTGCTTCTCCAACAGCTTGTAAACCCAAAGATCCTACCGTTACCAAGGTTCCTGCATTTGGCGGAGTTTGCATTACCAATACATCTCTTTCTACATCAATATCATACAAAACAGTAGTACCCGCACCCGCAAAACTATTTGTATATGCGGCAGCTGTTACAGTGGCACCTGCAGGATTAATCATTCCATCAGTTGCAGCAACAGTACCTGTTTCAGGATTTAAACGAAGATTTTGATCTGCGTTGGTTACCAAACGAATTCTATCTACTGTTGGATTAAAATCAAACCCAACCTGTGTTCCATTAATGGCAGGAGTAAAGGGCGTGGCAGAAACTGCAGATGCTACACCTGAAAGTTGGTTGATAACATACAAACGACTCTCATTAGTTACGCCATATAATTGACCCGTTGCAGGTCTAAAATCTATTGCTAATAATTTTTCAGTACTAGATATTAACCCTGTAATATTTACACTGTTTAACTCACTTAGCGGATTTCCTGATGCGTACTGTACCAACTCATTATTATTGGTAAGTGCGTAAAAAATAGTGTTTTTAGGGGCAGGGCGATTTTTGTCTGCTTCAAGTAAAGCCGGACCAGCTAATTCATTTTGATTCTCCATTTGCTTTGAGCAAGAAGAAAACAGCATGGTTGCAGCTACTAAGGCAATAGCTGTAAATGATGTAGATTGTTTAAATAACATAAAAAAGGTTTTATATGTGAAAAGTATTTTCAGTTACGAATTAGTTAAACATTTAGATTTTGTTAACAGAAAAATTTTAGTTGAGCAATTCATTAAAAAACCAGATGGGCCTAACAATGATGCTTATTTAAAATTAATTTTAATAAATTTTTAATCGAAAGGAGAAGATAAGTAGTGAAATATTGTATAAATAGAGATGAACGTAATTTGCAAGGATTGTTGGTGTTTGTATTTAGGAGGAGTTTTACCGAAAAAAAATTGAAGTATAAAAGAACTATGTGTAAAACTCCTATGCACAGAATTACCTGTTTGAATAATTAATTCATCCTACAATGATGCTGTTTGCTTTTTAT
>JANPIF010000141.1:0-6743 GCA_031424845.1 Ferruginibacter sp. | reverse complement strand
GCGTATGCTGATGGTTCCAAAACGAAGGTGTAAACCCAAATGAGAGGTTCCTCTGATTCCGGGGAAATTTCTTTTAGCAGCATATTGTTTTACCAATTCTGCTTCTACACTTTTTGGAGGAAACTCCTTTTCTGTTTTTTTAAAACCAATAGCCTCTAAAGAAGAAATTTCTTTTGGTGAAGTTTTAAAAAAATTGTCAAAATATTTTTCAGTAGGATAACTTTTAAACTGATAATCTGTAAAGTTGGTTTTCCATTTCCTGCTGTATGGTGTAAAAACCGTATAAGGTTTTCCATCATCTTTCAATACCTCATTTTGTTCAAAAATTACATGGTCTTTATACAAATGAAAACCAATGTTATTCAGTTTTAAAAGTTCAGTTATACTATTGTCTCTGGCTGTGGCGTAAGGCTCATAATCTCTGTTTGCAAAAACATTTCCAATATCAAATTCTTTTATTAATTGTTTGAAACCTTTTTCAGGCGTGGTATGCAACACTAAAATACTGCTGCCGAGTTTCTTTAATTGCTCTTGCATTTGCAGTAAAGTTTCATGTATAAATGATACCCTACTGTCTTTTTTATTTTCCAGTTTATGTAATATTTCATTGTCAAATATAAAAACAGGAATTACAGTGTGTTCACTTTTCAATGCATGATATAATGCTGCATTGTCTTCCAATCTCATATCTCTTCTACACCAAAAAATATTTACTTTCATTTTATAGAATAAATTTTTAAAATGGTTGTATTATTCTTAGCAATAAACATTCCCTCTTTTTCGCATGAAAATTTCACTGAGTTTTGCTATTTGTTTGTTATCATATTTTTTATTTTCAAAACTTGATACCCATCTGATATTATATATAGAGTTGCTTAAAAAAACTTCCTCTGCATTTAGTATATCTTCTATTGTTATTGTAGCTTGAATAACTTTAAAATTAAATTCACCAACATTATCAATAATCCATTTTCTCATAACTCCCGCTATACAACCCTCTGTAAGTGCAGGTGTATAAATGGTTTCATCTTTAATATAAAATATATTGGCAATAGTGCTATCGCAAATATTGCCATTGCTGTTTAAAATAATAGCATCATTACATTGCTGTTTTTTAGCAAAAATAGCACCCATAAAATAGGTCAGATAATTGTTTGTTTTTAAATTACTAAAGTTGTCAATACTTTTAACAGCATCTTCAAACAAGCAAATTTGTAATCCGTTTGTGTTCAGTGGACCGTTATCTTCTGGTAATTTTATGGATTCAATAATATAATTAGGTGTATGGTTTTTAGGGTCGTAAATTCCGCCATCACCACGAACGATGGTAAGTCGAATTCTTGCTGCAGTAAGTTTGTTTTTTTTTGTAAGGTGTATTATTTCTTCTTCCAGTTTTTCGGGTGTAAAGTGTTTAGGTATCTCAAATTGTAAGGTTTGCATACCCTTCCACAATCGTGCAAAATGTTCGTTGCTCAAAATCAATTCACTATTTTTAAATTTAATGGTTTCAAAAATACCATCACCATATCTCAGTCCTCTGTTGGTTGGACCAAGGATCAATTCATTTTCCAAGAAAACCTTTCCGTTGTAATTAAAATAATTCATCTGATGCTTTAAAAAAAATCTTCCTATAAATTGGAAGATCTTAATATGATTTAATAAGTAAAAGTAATTTTAAATTTCCTCAATCAGTTTATGTTTTACGGCATATAATATTAAACCTGCTGTACTTTTTGCACCGGTTTTTACTTTTAATTTATCTCTTAATGCTTCTACTGTACGTGGACTTAACTCTACTAAATCTGCAATTTCTTTGGTGCTTTTTTCCTCGCACATCAATTTAAGAATCAATGTTTCTTTATCGTTCAACTGTGCATCCTGCGCCAATAATTGTTGGGGTATTTGTACGTTTCTTTGCTTTAAGTTGGTAAGCAAAGCTTGGTTTGTAAGCGCATTAAAATAATATTCATCGCTATGGCAGGTTTTTATAGCATCGTAAATTATTTCACTATCGCTGGTTTTAGAAAGATAGCTGTTTGCCCCAATTTCCATCAACTTTGTAATCATACTATGATCGTCCATCATTGTCAGCATAATTACTTTTGCATTTGGAGCTACTTTTCTAATTTCCGGAAGAGCAGCTATTCCATCCATTACTGGCATTTGAATATCAAGCAAAATCACATCTACCGGCGTGGATTTAAGCATATTGATAAGATGCATTCCATTGTCGGCTTCTGCAATAATTTCAATGTCTGTTTTTTGGCTGAGTGCTGCTTTTACGCCGGCCCTGTAAAGTACATGGTCGTCGGCAATAATTACCTTAATAGGTTGTGATAGTTCTTCTTTCATAATTGGATAGTAAAAGTAAACTTTTTTAGTAAGTAACTTTACGAATCTTAAACGTATAATTCAATAAAAAATTATGATGAACAAAAAAATAGCGTATAAATACGCTATTTTAAATTATAAAAAACTTTATTGTATTGTAAAAGAATAAAATAAGCATGAGTAAATTACGTACTACCTTAAAAGTAAAAATGATCCTTTTCTTGAAATAATTTCTCCTAATTCGCAAACAGTTTCCATTACATACACAAAACTGTCTGCATTCTGATCAATTCCTTTATATTTTCCATCCCATCCCAACTGCCGGTTATTTGGTAAAAAATTTGTTCTTTCAAATACTGCTTGTCCATACCTGTTAAAAATGGTTAATTTTTTTACCATTTTTATACCTCTTGTAAGAGGGTAGTAGAAATCATTTTTACCATCTTTATTAGGTGTAAATGCAGATGGCATTAATAAGTTTGCATATTTACATTCTATAAATATATTTATAAAATCTTTGGAAATGCACCCACTATCGCTGGTCACTTTTATAGTAAATTGTTGAGATTGTAATGCGGTACCTGTAGTAATTGGGCATGTACTACAATTTAGAGAATCGGCAGGCGACCAATCATAAGAAATTACATTGTTACTATATATGGGATTTATGGTGAACATTGAATTGTAAGGAAGTACTTTATCTGCACCTGCATTCACAAGGGGCAATGATTTAGTAATTACATCAATAAAAGTTGTATCGCTAAAACAGCCTGCAGAATCAATGAGTGCAGCGGTGTAAGTTGTATTGCTAGGTGGGGATACAAATGGGTTATATGCATTAGCATTGGATATGTTTGTGGTGGGAGACCATGTAATCCTTTTATCTGCAGGCAATGCATTTATTTGAACGCTGTCATTTAAACATACATACACAGGGCTGCTTATTGGTGAGGCAGTAAAGGGTTGAAAAACGGTTACCAATGTACTGTCAAATACAGGACAATTTAGAGAATTATTTGCTCTGGCATAATATAAAGTAGTTACTGTTGGGTTTGCAATTACTGTATCGCAGTTGGCACAAGAAAGTGTAGCAGCAGGCGACCATGATAGTGTATCACTATGGTATGCAAATAAAGTATCTGATTTGCCTAAGCATAACGTGTCATTTCGTGGGAATACCCTTAAAAATGGAATTGCTCTTACTACAATTTGTTTTTTTAAACTATCTATACATCCTGCTTTATCTTTAGCTACTAATTTTACTGTGTAAGTTCCTGCACCTGCATATTTAATAATTGGTGGTTGAAATATTGTATCATTGGTGGGTGCTATACCATAATTCCAATACCATAGTTTTACGGTGTCTGTTGGTACAAAAGCGCTGGATGTATTTAAAATATCTACAGTACTATTTGCGCATACAGTTGGCGGGAGGTTGTAGCTTAAATTGGGTCCTTTTACCAATAGGTTGCCAATTTGTGTAACTGTATCCAAACAATATTCAGCACCATTGTTTATCACCACAAAATTATTGGAGAAACTGCCTAACATTGATGCATTTGCTGTATAACTAGATGTAGAATTAGTAACAGCAGGCAGACCTGCTACAACCCAAGTATAAGCTGCGCCATTGTATAGGTAATTATTTTGTAATGTGAAAGTGGTATTACTGTTTCTACAAACTGATGCATCTGCATTCGTAAGGGAAGGAGAGGCAGTATATATTGTCCTGGAAAAAACATCGGTGCACCCAGTAGCATTATCAGTAATAGTAAGACTTGTTACAAATAAACCATCTACTGGAAAAGTATGGGTAGGATTTGAAACAGATGAAGTAGGACTTCCATCACCAAAATTCCAGCTGATAACAGATTGATTACCTAAAGTTGTATTAGTAAAAGAAAAAGTTCGAGGAGCACTACAGGTATTAGCAAATGTAAATTGTGAAATTACTCCTACTACATCAATGTTAAATTGAATGAGTGTACCTGCACATCCATTAAAAAAAGGTGTAACCTTTATGGTTTTAGTGCCAAGGGAAGCATATTGATGTTGTGCATTACCTGTGGTAGTTGTTTCTGTAGTACCATCACCATAATCCCAAAACCAAGAATTTGCATTTACTGCTGATGAAGTAAAAGTAGGTGTTTCTGAACCGCAATAAATCGGTTTCCCTGGGGCAGCCACATGATTGGTAGGAGGAGTACCAAAAGCGATTGTAGGAAAAGTAAAAGAATTTGTACAACCCTCATTGGTAATAATACTAACACTGGGAGTATAAGATCCAACGGAGGGATATGTATGGGTTGCTGTACTTGTTATTGGAGTACCATCTCCATAATCATACAAATAACTACTAACACTTCCTCCTGTAGGAACTGTAACATTTGTTGTAAAGGTTACATTCGCAGATACACATCCACTTGTAGGTGAAGCACTGCCACTTATAGGTGGATTTTGAACTGTAATTGTTGTTGCACTTGTAACAAAACATCCATTTGCATCCGTGGCTTTCACCGTTGCATTATAGGTTCCAAATGCAGTATATCCATGACTAATTGTGGCGGTAGTTGTAGTAACAGGAGTACTACCATCGCCAAAATTCCATTCATAAGATGCAATATTGCCCGATGATGTAGCAGAAAAATTTACGTTTCCAGCTGTGCATATATAATTTCTGTCAGCATTTAATGAACCGGTAATGCTAGGATTGATCACAATTATTTGAGAAGATTCAATAGCTTCTGATTCAAAAACCGCTACAAGTTTCACAGTATATGTACCTGAAGTAAAAACAATACTAGGATTAGCAGCATTACTAAACTGCCCATTACCAAAACTCCACGTAAAACCAATTGGATTGCCAGAACAGGTTTGTGTGAAATTAATTGTAACAGGACTACACAGTGTACCGTTTGCACTTTGATAAGTGAATGATGAACTCTGCCCTTTAGATGAAAAGGAAATAAATCCAAAAAAGATTATTAAAATGACAATTAAAAGTTTATTCAAAATATTTTTTTCAGTAGGTATTTATAAAAAGATATATCAAAAGTTAGACGCCCAGAAAGTAAGTTTTGATGTATATTTTTAAATCTTTACAAATATTATGCTACAAACTTTTTATTTTATTAACATCATATAATATTAATTCTCATCACTCGTTATATGCCCATAACCGTAATTATTATGAGAAAACCCCTAATTTTTTTATTGATTTGTTTGATGTCTGTAATCTTTTTAAAAGCTCAAACACCAGGAATCATTGTAAGACCAGCCGGTACTTCCGGTCCCGCAGTATTAGATCCAAATTTAAATGGCTATACATCTATTGCTACAACAGGCTTTGGTAGCAGCGATATTACCAACAGCGAAATTCCCTACAAAACAATTGCCCCTTTAGCAGCTGAACCTACAGGGGATCTGCATCGTGGCCCTTCAGGTTCGTTCAGCGATATTGTTAAAACATTTGATGGTAGTGGCTTCTACTTATTTACTAACGGAACAAATTTACTTTGTAGGCTACGCATTGGTGGAATAGTAAGTGGTTCAAAAGGTTACAGTATTTTGCTGGACACAGATCAGAAATTTGGCTCATCCGGGCCTTACGCAGATCCTAATTTTCAGGCCGCTACTAACGGAAATAATGGAAACCCGGGTTTTGAATATGAGGTGGTTTTAGAAACAAACTTTAGGGTAGCTATTTATAATGTTGATGGTACAAGCACACCGATATTGGTAACTTCTTATCCGCTTACGAGTAATTCTCAAATATCTGTTGCAGCAACAACTGATGGGGGAAACCCTGATTATTTTTATGATTTCTATGTGCCTTATACAGCTATGGGAATTACTGCTTCAACGCCTATTCGGGCTATCGCAACAACTGTAATGTCTCCCGGGCCTGCAATTGGAGGTCCGAAATCAGATATCTATGGTGTGAGTGGTACAGATTATATGGCAGACTGGACAAATTTTATTTTAAGGCAACCGCCTTTCACTGTCGATTCTTTAAAATCGACAGGCTTTGGTGTTCCTCCAGTTTGTACTGACCCGCCCGTTGTTAACGGTCCAATATCGCCCTCATCAACAACTGTTACAGGTACATGGACAAAATCTTCCTTTTCATCAGTAGCAACCGCCACAATTACTTTATATAAAGGCACAACATCTATCGGTATAACCACTGTATCATCAGGCGGTACATGGTCTATTTCAGTAACAGGTTTGTTAAACAACGATATTATTACTGCAGCTGCAAAAGGGGCGGCTGAATCTCAATGTCTTTCAAGTAACGAGGTTACTGTAAGTAGTTGTAGTAATAGTACTCATACCACATCCCCGACATTTTCTTGTATAGATATTAGAGGTTTTGAGGGAACAATGGTAGCTGGTGCAAGTGTAAAACTTTA
>JANPIF010000140.1:0-7478 GCA_031424845.1 Ferruginibacter sp. | reverse complement strand
TGTTGGTTTATACGCATGCCCTGTATGTGATAGAGCAAAAGCTAAAACTACTTTTGGATCAATTAGTCATGGTGCAGGCCCCACAAGTAATTGGGATTATGTAGCCGTATGGATAACTATTATAGCAGTTATACTTACATTGTTTTATAGCATCAAATACCTCATAAAACCAAAAGAAAAAAACAACGACCATATAAAATATACCATCTTAAATTTTGAATAAATCATGAGCACACAAAGCAAAGTTTTAATTTTTTTAGATGATGAATTAAAACCCTACGGAGAATATTTAGCTCCCATAAATTTTGAACTGGATACCCGCAAATTGGTAGATGGCAATCATACATTAAAAATTATAAGTAAAGATCCTATGGGCAAAGAGGGTATCAAAAAAATACCTTTCGTGGTAAGGAACGGCCCGTCTGTAGCGGTAGAAGGATTAAATGAAAATGATGTAGTGGATGGTATCATTCCTATTATGATAAACGCTTACGGAAAGGGTGATCAAAAAAGATTTTTAATTGAAGGTAGTGAAACCCCAAGATCCATACCTGCTTGGGTTTGGGCTATTGTAATCAGTTTTGTAGGATGGGCTATCTACTATGCAATTATATCAATGAACATGAGTCTTTAAAAAACAATTATGATAATTAAAGAATTATTAGCTGAGTTAGAAACTAAGGTAAATCCGATAGCAAAAGCATTGTACAAAGCAGAAGGATTAAAAGTATTGGTGTTGGCTTTTAAAAAAGGAATGGTTTTAAAAGAACATAAAGCACATCTACCAACCAAACTAATTGTACTGGAAGGAATGATTAAGTATAAAAGCGATGCAGATGAATTTATTTTTAATAAATATGATGAGTTTGAAATACCCGTAAATGATTTACATATGGTGGATGCTCTAGAAGATTCACTTTGCATGTTGATACAAGGATGAATTATTTTTAAAATTTTGCAAATGCTTTCTAGGGGAAGCATTTTTTTATTGATTACAATCACCTCCATTACTAACAGACATCCTTATTAGTTGCACCACACAAAAATACCTTTGAGCTTACATCAGTACCAACCGCTGTTATTCTACAAATTAAGGATATGACTAATCTTAAAATAAAGCAACTATTGCATGAGACTGCTACTTGGAAACGGGTACTGGTTTTTTTGCAGGAAGAAAACATCCATTTAAAGAATAGACTTTCCGATGTGCTAAAAGAAAGGTTCAATAAAAGAATGCTGGATGATGTAGAAATTTTTCAAAACAATTTTATTAAAGAGGATGAATTGATTAGTTTATTAAAAAATGAACTGGCAGAAATAGAAAAAAATATAACAAGCAATGTTGTAATTATTGGAGGAAAACTTGAAAAAAATATTGATGCCAAGGTTAAAAGGCTTAGAACAAACATTGAAAATGCTGAAAAATCTTTTGCAAAAGTAAACAACGATTTCAATAATTATTTATCAGAAAATTTATAGTTTATACTATGTGGAAAATAGAAATAAAAACAATTTTTATAGCAATTTTTTGCTTTTATGGTAATTCCTTACATGCCCAACTAAATACAGAAACTATACAGAAGACTATTTCTCAAAACTTATTTTTTTCTTTTACTGATTCTAAACATTGGGTACAAATACAATCATTTTACGCCAGCAATAATTTCCAATCGGCTTGGTTGAACAAAGAAAATACTGCTAACAAAAACGCTTTGTTAGAAATATTAAGCCATTCCTCTCATGAAGGTTTAAAAGAAAAAGATTATTACTATACATTAACACAATCAATAAGAAACGGATCATTAAAATTGAATTCAATAGATGATTCGATAAAAGCAGAAATACAACTAACAGAAGCCGCCTTACATTTTTACAACGATATAGTTTACGGAAATGTATCACCTGCATTGGCATATAAGGGAGTAACAGAAATGCCTGTTTGTTTTGATATTCCAAACTTGTTGACTCAATATATTAACAATAAAAATCTGCCGGCATTAATAAATAATCTCACATCTTCTTTACAGGAAATTACATTGCTTCAAAATAAAATAAAACGGTTTAATATTTTATTGGATAGCAAAAAATTTAAAGAAGTTACAATTACATCCAATAAAGTATCATCTACCAATATTCCTCTATTACAAAAATTATATCATTTAGGATTCATAGAAGACACAACTATTTTATTACATGACAGCATTATTGAGAAGACAATAAAGAAAGCACAACAACATTTTGGTTTATTAGCTAATGGAAAATTGCATGGGACAACCTTGCAAGCAATAAATGTTACTATTTATGAAAGATTACAGGCATTAAACATATCCATAAATTATTATAGATGGCTTAGTTGTTTCTCTCAAAACAAATCTGTTATTGTAGTAAATATTCCTGCAGCTTATTTAAAAGTATATCTCAAAAATAAAACAACACTAGAAATGAAGGTTATTGTTGGAAAAAAATCTACCCCTACCCCAACTCTCTTAAGTACAGTAAACGAAGTAGTGCTTTATCCGTATTGGCATGTACCTTATAGTATTGCAACCAAAGAAATATTACCAAAACTAAAAAGAAGTCCCGGTGTAATTGATGAAGGAAATTATCAGGTACTAAACAGTGCAGGAAAAATTACCAATCCTTACACCATAAACTGGAGAGCACTAAGCACAAAACATTTCCCTTACACCATACGCCAAAGTACAGGTTGCGATAATGCATTGGGGCTACTAAAATTAAATTTCAACAGTCCAGGTGGAGTGTATCTACATGACACACCAAACAAAAAGTTTTTTAGTTTAAATAAACGTTTTCTTAGCCATGGATGTATGCGTATGGAAAATCCTACTGCGCTAGGACATTTAGTTTTAAAAAATAATTCAATTGCAATTGATACACTCACACAAAAAGGATGTTTGCTAAACCAATCACCAATTTTTGTAAGAGCAACTGAAGCTATGCCTGTATTGGTTTGGTATAACCCTGTCGGTATAGATAAAGCCGGTAATGTATTATTCTTTGAAGATGTTTATGGAAAGTTTAATTGGAGAAAAAAAGAATAAACTTATGTGCAGTTGGTAGATGTAATGATGACCATTATTTTTAACAATACAACACTTTTTTATTTTACATAGTGAGTTAAAACAAATAAAAATGAAAACAATAACTACTGCCTTTCTTTTACATATCATTTTTCTAAGCGGATGTTCTTCATCAAAAATTACTACATCATGGAAAACAAAAGATGCTGTTGCGACATCATACAACAAAATAATGGTGATTGGAATTATAAGAGATGCAGATAGATCAATACAGGAAAATATGGAAAACCATCTTGTTAACGATTTACAAAAGCTTGGCTACAATGCTTTGTCATCTTTAAAGGAGTTTGGGCCAAATGGATTGAAGAAAACTGATACCGTGGCTGCGTTAATGAAATTAAATGAAAGTAAAGTAGATGCCGTGCTTACTGTAGTGTTATTGGATAAGGAAAAAGAACAACAATACATTACCACCAATTATAGAAATCGATTTCAAGAGTACAGATATGAAATGTATGGGCGCATTTTTGAACCGGGATATTATGTAACCAATACAAAATATTTCTGGGAGAGTAATTTGTACAATTTAAAAACGAAACAACTTATATACTCTGTACAAACACAATCATTTAACCCTAACGATACCGAAGCGCTTGCTCATGAATATGGGAAACTTATTATAAAAAATATGTTGAAAGAGCATGTTTTAAAAAATAAAAATACAACTACTATCAAATAATATTAAATAGAGTACTATGAAAAAGAACATTGGTCAATCAGATAGAATGTTTAGGATGATATTGAGTATAGTAATTGCCTTTGCAGGCTATTATTATAAAAGTTGGTGGGGCTTACTAGCGCTCGTGCCTTTGGTTACGGCGTTTATAGGTTATTGCCCGTTGTATAGCTTGTTGGGTATGAATAGTTGTGAAAAGAAATAAAAAGACAAATAGTAATTTTTTTTTAGGGAAAAGCATAACTACTGCCGGCACACTTTGATATTGTGATTGCAATCATAAAACAAAGCAAATATTAAAACTACTTTGTACCTTATTCATCATCAAAAACTAATTTTATGCGAAAGTTATTTTCCATTGTATGTATTTTATGCACTACCATTTTTATAAGTTGCAACAATAATACAGAACAGAATAGTTCAACAACTGCAACAGATAAGGTTACAGAAAACAAATCCGGGCAATCGGGGGTGCAAGATGATTTATCACAAAAAAATGTAGTACAGGTTGCTGTAGGTAGTAAAGACCATACTACACTAGTGGCGGCGGTAAAAGCGGCTTCGCTTGTAGATGCACTAAGCAATGCCGGACCATTTACTGTATTTGCACCTATCAATGCAGCTTTTGATAAATTGCCCGCAGGTACAGTTGATAATTTATTGAAGCCAGAAAAGAAAGATGACCTTACAGATATATTGCAATACCATGTATCCGTTGGCGTGTTTAAGACGGATATGCTAACAGATGGACAAGTGATTGGGCAAGTAAATGGTGGCAATATTACCATCACAAACAAAGATGGAAAGCTTATGGTAAATGGTGTAGCAACTATTGTTGCATCTATTCCGGCATCTAATGGCATTGTACATGTAATAGATGCCGTACTACTGCCACCTCCTGCAACTAAATAACCTTATGAAAATAAACAAAAAAATGAAGCATCATAATTGCTTCATTTTTTTTAGATGAACATTTTAACTATCTAATTGTTGCAACAAATTTTTCTTAATAATGTTGGAAATATTAATGGCTCTTAATTTCGCAACTTCCGCATTACTACCTTCAAAATTTTCATTTACAGAAGCCAAAAACAATGCATTCCATTTGTCGAAATGTGTTTCACTTATATTTTCTATGTTATGCAAATGCTTATGTAATTGCATAGGATTTCCCTCATAAGACCCGGTAAATAAAATAATATTTTCCCAGAAACTATACATGGTTGGTAAATGTGTTGACCAATTTACTTTTGCTACTTTCTCAAAAATATAACCGAGTTCATCATCAGCCAATACTTTTCTGTAAAAACAATTTACCAGCCATTCAATATCATTTCTATTTCGAATATCTGTTTTCATATTATTTGCAATGAAATAATAAAAATGTTTTCCACGCTTTTCTGCTATAAATCTTTTGTATTAAACTTACGGGTAGAATACCATACCGGTAACGCTATCCATAAAAGCAGAATAGCTATTGAAAAAATCATCCCTGTAACAGTGCCGAAAAAATCTTTAAACACAGCGCCTGTATAACCCATCATGGCAGATACATCCAGCTGAAGTAAAATTAAAATTCTGCTAAGGTCAATAGGATTAAATGCGCTAATAGCTATCATCGGTTTTTCCATTGGATAATCGGCAAATTGGAATAATAAAAACAATACCAACCCATCAAACAATAAAGAAAAATACAACCAAAGCATTATGGCAGCACCAATACCTTTGGCTTTGTCTCGCATTTTTACAGTAGCCAACATGGCAATAGCTACAAAAATGATGCTTAGCAAAATACCAATAAGTAACATAGTAAAACCTATTGCGTTAGCCTGATATATTAAAACGGGAATACCTGCGCCGATAAAAAATGCAATAGAAAGAGAAGCCGCTAACCCTGAAAACAAACTTAGCCAAATTGATTTTCTTTTGAGCGGCTGGCTTACCAAGAGCTCTATAAACTCTGCACTATTATAAATATAGATACTGGAAAAAACAATACTAACTAAGGGCACAACAATAAGAATAATATTAAGCAAACTCAGCAAACCCTTGCTATTATTATCTTCCAGACTAAATACACTCAGCGATGACACCAGTAAAAAAACAGTGTATATCAACACTATCTTATTGCGCAAAATATCAGTGACAACATATTTAAATATTTTTTTCATGCTTTTCTTTTTTAATTATTGATCATTACACTGGCAATAGCTTTAGAGAGTTTATTCTCCCCGGTATCTTCTCTTAATGCTTCTATACTTTTATGAAACAACAATTTTCCTTCTTGCATATAAATAACCCTTGTAACCAAATCATCTAATTCGCTCAGCACATGTGATGTGATCATTACTAATTTGCCTTTTTCTTTTTCTGCAATAATTTTCTCTTTTAATAATTCGGAAGCTACGGGATCTAAACCTGCAGTGGGTTCATCTAAAATAAGTACAGATGGATTAAACAAAAACGCCAGTGCAGCACTTACTTTTTGCCTTGTGCCACCCGAGAGTGTTCTCATTCTTTTGTGCAATAAATTTTGCAATGAAAAAGCTTTGACCAAATCTTCATCCAAAGCCATTTTCTGGTTCCGAATATCTTTCATCATATCAAGTACTTGCCCAATAGTCATATTATCAGGATAGCGCCCTATCTGCGGCATGTAACCAATTTCTTCTCTATACTTCCAATGGTGCAATATATTTTTATCTTTAAAAGTAATAAAGCCACTATCGGGCACCACCATACCAAGTATAGATTTTATAAGCGTGGTTTTACCACTACCATTCGGTCCTATCAATGCTATGCACTCGCCTTTATTGCATGCAGTAGATACATTGTCGAGCGCTTTTAATTTACCAAATTGCTTGGTTACATTGCTTGCGATAATCATGATAAGAAATAATAATTTTTATTTATTGCTATAAGATATTCTTGTATTATTTTAGAACGCCTTTCTCATAAGTGGCTTAGCGTCTATCAAATTTTCCGGTGTAAGGCTTGGTATTATTTTCTCTGTTTTATCGAGCAGTGTGGTTATAAAACTTCTAAACAAGATCATTGCCGGAGGGTATTTTTCTACTATCATTGAGTACATGCTTACGGGCCTGTATGGAATATCTCCTGTTTTATCTTTATTTAAATCGTAGCCTTCATATTTATCCCAATAATTATTGGTAAAAGTATTTTGTACCAATGATCCATTTGTACCCACGTCAAAGGTGTTACCAATAAAATTATTTTTCTCCAAGATTACATCCATACAACTTGCTTGAATTTTTAATGCCCATCCGTTGTTTTCGAAAGTGTTGTGTTTCATAAAAATTCTTGTACCGCCTTCCATAAAAACAGCACTCGTGTTTTTTATAAAATAATTACCTTCCATATAACCATCGGATATTTCTTTTAGCAAAATACCATGCGATGCATCTCCCCAGTTTTCTTCAAAATAATTGCTATACATTTTTATCTTGTTGCTAAACATGACCGATACGCCTGAACCGTTGTTGGTAAAAACGTTGCCCACATACATATCATCATTGCTAAACATAAAATGCAGTCCATAGCGCAAATTATTATCAGATACATTCCGCCAAATAATAGAATTTTTTACAAACTCAAAGTAAATCCCGTCTCTATGCCTGCTTACTTTATTACCAATTATTTTCATACTATCACACTTCCAACAATGAATACCATTGCCGCTT
>JANPIF010000139.1:0-2769 GCA_031424845.1 Ferruginibacter sp. | reverse complement strand
TGCAAACCCGTTGTTAAAAGAAAAATATGGCAACTTGTTACAGGATTTAAACAGTGCTTACAATGATATAAAATCATTTGGTTTAGCACGAGATTATTATACGGAAATAATTTCTAAAATAGAATTAATGACCATAGCTGCGCAATTAAATACAGTTGTGCAGGCTTTTGAAAAAGGCGGAAAAAAAGGGTATGATGACAGATTAGTTGTTGTAAAAAATATGCTTGCTGACTTTATTCCTGAATTTAGTGCTGAGGTAGATAAAAAATTATTTGAAGCATTAATGGAAATGTATGTAACGGACCAGCCGAAAAACTTGGTTTCTACCATGGCTTATGACTATGTGCAGGCTGATAGTTTAAAAACGGCTGATAATATTTATTACAATAACAAATTATACGATTCAGCAAAATTGTTTTTGCTGCTTAATGGAAATGCTGAGAATGTTGTAAATGAAATAAAAGAAATGGCAGCAGTAAAATTGTACAAAGATTTACTAAGTAATTATCAAAACAATGTACAGAAAGATATAAGTGGGATACAGAACAGAATAAACATTGCACAACGCACATATATGCAGGCGCAAATGGACGTTTTTAAAGAGAAAACTTTTTATCCTGATGCAAATAGTACGCTTAGGTTAACTTATGGTAAAGTACAGGGATATACAGGAAGAGATGCTGTAAAATATGGGTACATGACAGAACTTAGCGGTGTTATGGAAAAATATAAGCCAGGGGATTACGAATTTGATGTGCCGTTAAAATTGCAGCAATTGTATAAAAATAAAGATTACGGTCAGTATGGTAAAAATGGCAAAATGCCAGTTTGTTTTATTGCCACTAACCATACCACGGGAGGTAATAGTGGTAGCCCTGCGCTGGATGCTTATGGAAATTTAATAGGTTTAAATTTTGACCGTGCATGGGAAGGTACAATGAGTGATATTAATTATGATGCAAGTATTTGTAGAAATATAATGGTGGATATTAGGTATGTTTTATTTATAGTTGACAAGTTTGCTGGTGCCGAAAGATTAATAAATGAAATGAAGTTGGTGCACCCCAAAAAATTACAGAAAAACTAATTTTTATATATAATATTTTACGCTTTTTTAAGACCATTGTCTACTGTTTGTATTTTAAAAAAAGCGTAATTATACTTATCTAGTTGTTGATTTATTGCCTTACTTTCGTTGTATGACCCTCAGTTTAAAAAACAATATATCAGTTTATTTAGCAGATGATGATGCTGATGATAGATTTCTTTTTGAAGAAGCTTTAATGGAGGTGATGAGTGATGCTAAGTTAACTACAGCTAATAATGGGGAGCAGTTAATGAATTTTCTTGATAAAAATACTCCACCACCACCGCACTTAATATTTTTAGATCTTAATATGCCGCTTAAAAATGGTATGGAGTGCTTGGAAGAATTAAAAAAGGATAAAAAATTTAAAAATATCCCTGTTGTAATATTCTCTACTTCTTGCCAGAAAGAAGCTATGGATCAAGTATATAAAAAAGGAGCAGATTATTACATGTGTAAACCTGATAATTTTCAAACACTAAAGTCATTACTTGACAGAATTTTTTCTTTGACAAATAATTCATTTTCTACACGGCCTACTAGAGAAGATTTTTTGATAAGTGCATAAAATGTGATTTCGGGATAAATTTTTTGGCAATAAATTTGAACTGACTTTATAAAATTATAGTTATGCAAAATGCTGAAAATTTAATCAGATCTGGCAACAACTCAAATTCAAAGACTCATCAAATATTTAAAGATGAATCTACCCACGAAAAAATCCATAGGCACTTATCAGACATTAATGATCAAATTACTGATCAGGATATTTTAAATATCAAAACAGAGATGACTCCTGCAACACAAATGGAGTTTGAAAAATCTGCACGCAGAGAAGGTTTTAGCGAAGAAGAAATTTCACATACTTATTAAAAATGCAAAAAGTTCATTTTCAATCCATTTTTAGAATATTCTAAAGATGGGGTTGGAAATTTGAATATATTTAGAATATTCAGTGCTATTTTTATACCCTTTTTATTAGTTTTAATTTTCGTTAGATCAATATCGGGCGCAAAGTACCATTGTCTATATCTTTTTATATCTGGTCTGCTAAAAGTAACATTACCAAGCTTATCTGTATCGTAATTACTTCTACCACCAAATAAACCTTCAGCACCAGTTCCTATAGATAACTGTAACCAGGCAGGAATTTTACTATCTGGAAAAAAAGGTTTTAGCGTTGTACTAAGCCAATAGGTTTGCCCATTATAATCTTTAAGAAACCTTTCAGGTTCGCTACTCCCAAATATTTCTCTACTTCTTCGATTTAGGGTTGGATCGCTATAATTCTTTTTATGAAATGAAAACTTAAATTGAATTCGCTGTTCATCCCATGCAAATTCCTGGGCAACCAATAAACCACTTCCTGCCACATTTGCTGCAAAATCTCCCCAACTCCAACCCCATTCTGCACTAAATCCATCCAATGTTTCAATCACAGTTTGGTAAACTGCACCACTAAAACCACCAATTAAAATTCTTTTCTTACGGGATATTCCTGTCCATCGCCAAAGTTCCATACTTGCTTTACTTTCTGCGTATGCACTATATGCATGACCAATCTTGTCAATCTGTAACCATTCCATTCCATCTTTAAATGTGTGAAACTTACTTTGTGGGTAATCTTTGTACCATGCGCTATAAAGTCCTACCATCCCAACACTGTAGAGAGTAACATTTGC
>JANPIF010000138.1:0-3951 GCA_031424845.1 Ferruginibacter sp. | reverse complement strand
TAAATAACAAAGCAACCAACACAATTATTCTTGGCGCACATTACGATCACCTTGGTTATGGAGAAGATCATAATTCTTTATACAGTGGCAGCACCCCAATGATACACAATGGTGCAGATGATAACGCAAGTGGTACAGCAGCATTAATTGAATTGGCTAAAAGATTAAAAAATTCATCCTACAAAAAATACAATTATCTCTTTGTTTCTTTTTCAGGAGAAGAGCTTGGTTTGTTCGGTTCAAAATATTTTACCGACCATGCAGGGTTCGATTTAAAAACGGTGAACTACATGATAAATATGGATATGGTAGGAAGATTGAACGACAGCACACATGGTCTGACGATTGGCGGCTATGGAACTTCACCAACTTGGGGGAAAATCATCAACACAAAAGATGCCTATTTTAAAATAAATACAGACAGCAGTGGCAGCGGACCAAGCGATCATACTTCTTTTTATAAAAAAGATATTCCGGTATTATTTTTCTTTACAGGAAGCCACAAAGATTATCATAAGCCAACAGATGATGCGGATAAAATAAATTACGAAGGCGAAGTAAAAATTATTCAATACATAGAAAATATTATTGCGCAGACAAACAAGATGGATAAACTTGCTTTCACAAAAACCAGAGAAATATCTATGGGTAAAAGCAGCTTTAAAGTAAGCATGGGTATAATGCCTGATTATACATTTTCAGGAAATGGTGTAATGGTGGATGGCGTTACTGAAAACCGACCTGCAATAAAAGCTGGTATTAAAACAGGAGATGTATTGACCCAACTTGGCGAACATAAATTTAGCGACGTGCAATCTTACATGGACGCATTAAATAAATTTAATAAAGGAGAAAGCACGAAAGTAAAATTGATGAGGGGTAAAGAATTGTTGGAGTATTTGATAACGTTTTAGGCCTCTAAACAAGCAGAAGGAGGAACTTTAAATTAGCAGAATTTATTTTTAAATTTAATAATACTGCTTGTTGTAAAAATGATTCATCATCTCGGCAGAAAGAAATGAAAATAATTAAACCTTTGTGCAACTTTGTTACTTTGCGCATTTGTGGTTCAAAAAAATTGCGAAGCAATGAAACTCAAAATAGATACTGAAACATTAATCGAAGAATTTTTTGACAGCACTTGCTTGCTGGGTATTGTAGCGCCGGTAAAAGATTACCAATTTAGCTGGCATATAAACCAGGCGCTGGGTTATCATTTTAAAATAAACCACAGTTTAGAAATACAACTCCGAAAAAAAGACCGCAACTATTTTTTTTCCATTTATGAATATATAGTGCCTGGCTCTACCATGGTGCATTATTTGTATAACAATGAAGATGATGGTGAGTATTTATTACCCGAGTTTAAACACCTGGATTATTTATGGCTGGCAAAAGGGGAAGAAATGGAAAAAGATGAAGTCACCGTTTTAGTACAATCGCTCAGGTTATTACCTGCAGTACAATTGGTAACAGAAATGACCAATGAAAAAATAAAGAATAAACAGTTTCTAATTTTTTAAATTATAAAATATGTGGAAAGAAAAAAATGATAAACTTTATCAAAAATTTGAATTTACAACATTTGTAGAAGCGTTTTCTTTTATGACGAGTGTAGCATTGTTAGCTGAAAAAGCAAACCATCATCCCACCTGGAAAAACACCTACAACAAAGTAGAAATTTGGCTAAGCACACACGATGCCGGTGATAAAATTACGGACAAGGATAAAAAATAGGCGAAGAAAATTGATGAACTTACTGGCGCCGTCTGATGTATTTTAAAAGTGCAAAAATGGATACTATTGTCCAGGTTGCTTCTAAAACAATAAAGGGCAAAAACCAAATAATAATGCTGGATGCGCAAGACAATCCTGCACCGATTATGTTGAGTAAAATATAAGGCAAACTATCTTCTGCCCATTTTTTTAGGAGGTTCATTAAAAAAGCCCATAACATTAAAGCTACCCCAATCGATCCAACTAATTCTGCTGTAGAAAATTCCATACTCAAATTTTTTATTTCACCATTACCATTTTTTCTTCTTGTAGTACCATCTGCCCAATTGGTTTTGTAAAAGTCTGTAAACCGTGTTCTGTTAATACTTTTATCAACTCCTCAACACCCTCTTTACCTACTGCAATTAACAATCCGCCGCTGGTTTGTGGATCAGCTAATATTGCCCACTGCTCTTCATTTAATTCGGCAATTTTATGGCCGTAACTATCTCGGTTTCTATTGGTGCCGCCGGGTACACAACCTTTCGAAATATATTCTTTTATGTCTGCACTTATTAATGGAACAGCATCAACATTTACAACAGCACTCAATCCACTTCCTTCCGCCATTTCAGTAAGATGGCCAAGCAAACCAAAACCTGTGACATCCGTCATTGATGTAACAGCACTTAATTTTCCTATGGTTTCTCCTACTTTATTTAGCTGCATCATTTGGTTTGATGCAAGGTTTTTATGTTCGGCTTTTAGCAACGATTTTTTTTCTGCAGTTGTCAGTATGCCCACACCAATTGGCTTGGTAAGAAACAGTAAATCTCCCTCCTGCGCTTTGTTATTTTGCTTTATGTTTTCAATATCGATAATGCCATTCACGGCTAAGCCAAAAATTGGTTCCGGCGAATCAATACTATGTCCACCGGCTAACGAAATACCGGCTTCTTTACAAATACTTCTTGCACCATCAATAACCTGCTGCGCAACTTCCGGCGCTAGTTTATTTATGGGCCAACCAAGTATTGCAATAGCAAGAACTGGTTTGCCACCCATGGCATATACATCACTAATAGCATTGGCAGATGCAATGCGCCCAAAGTTAAAAGGGTCGTCGTCAATGGGCATAAAAAAATCGGTGGTGGAAATAAGAGCGGTGCCATTGCCCATATTCAACACGGCAGCATCATCTTTACTGTGGTTGCCCACAATTAATTTATCGTTATCAGGCATGGCGATATTGCCTTTTAAAATAATATCCAATACTTGTGGAGAAATTTTACAACCACAGCCTGCGCCGTGTGAATATTGTGTAAGTTTTATTTGTTCCATTTTTATATTGCCGAGATGGCATTAATTAATTTAAATAATATTTTTTTGAATGCTTTCATTAGTAAGCATTGCATTGATCAGTTCAATATTAGCTTCTGTGTATACCTTTGCGGCAGGGATATTTTTTATAAGATCAACCTCTTCATCTCTGTTTTTTAAACCTTTTAAATAATACTTATCGTAATAGTGCAAGAGTATGCGAAAACTTTCCTTAAAATTATTTTCCAGTAAAAAATTGATAGCATTTTTTGTTTCTAAACCACCTAATCTTTTTTGTATGCGCATAATTGCATTTACTAACTGCTCTTTGGAGTGAATACCATATTCATCTGTGAGATAATTAAGTCTTTCTTCAAAAGGAATATCTACAAAATATACAGGTGCCTTGCGCATGCAATACCAAAGCGGCATTGGTATTTGTAGGTTTCCAATGCGCTGGCTTTCATCTTCTAAAAAAATAGTAGTTGAAGGTTGAGAGTTGGACGTTGAAAGTTGGAAAGCCAATAGGTTTTCAAACATTTCTTGCTTGGGTTGTGGTTCGTTGCCAAGTGCACCAAGTGCAGAGCCTTTGTGGTTTGCCAATCCTTCTAAATCAATTATGCTTTTGTTTTCTTTTGCTAATGCATGTAGCAACAATGTTTTCCCACTACCAGTATAACCACCAATTATATTGAAATTGTACTCTTTTGTAAACTGCTCCAATACCCAATTACGGTATGCTTTATAACCACCAATAAGTGTGTAAACTTTAAAGCCATACAAATCTAATAACCAAGCTACGGCTGCGCTGCGCATACCGCCACGCCAGCAGTGTAAGAGTATGGTTGCGGGTTTGGGTGTTACGGGTTGTGGGTTATTGGTTTCGAGTTTCGAGTTATTTACATTCTTATTTCC
>JANPIF010000137.1:0-21561 GCA_031424845.1 Ferruginibacter sp. | reverse complement strand
CCTTGCGTTAGTAACAATGTTATTTTCTGCATTTGCATCAGCATGAACAGTAGCATTGAACAATGTTTTTTTAAGGGTATCTATGCCTTCATTTTTCTTTGCAGCAATGTACTGAATATCTTTTTGTGTAAACTTATTTTCGTTTATTCCTTTGTCAGCCTTATTTCCAACTAATAAATATTTTATACTTTCCTTTTCGAAAAGGTTTATTTGCGCTTGTAATTCTTCTGAGCTTTCGGTATTTACATCAAAAATATACAACACAATATCTGCACTACGCATTTTGCCCATACTTTTTTCGATACCAAAGTTTTCAATAATATCTGTTGAATTTTCTCTGATACCTGCAGTGTCTATCAATCTAAATAATATTCCTTCAATGTTTATTATTTCTTCAATGGTATCTCTTGTAGTGCCGGCAATATCGCTTACAATGGCACGTTCTTCATTCAATAAAATATTAAGTAAAGTAGATTTACCGGCATTGGGTTTGCCGATAATAGCTACACTTACACCATTCTTTATTACGTTTCCAAGTGTGAAAGAATCAATTAATCTGTTAACAGAAACACTCAATTCATTTATGAGGCCGTAAAATTTTTCTCTGTCTGCAAACTCTACATCTTCGGTAGCAAAATCCAATTCCAATTCAATGAGTGCAGAAAAACTGATGAGTTGTTCACGCATGTGAGAGAGTTCATGCGAAAAGCCACCACGAATATTATGTAAGGCTGCTTTTTGTGATGCAGCAGTATTAGCCGCAATTATATCTGCAACTGCTTCGGCTTGCGTAAGATCCATCTTGCCATTTAAAAAAGCCCGTTGGGTAAATTCTCCTGCTCGTGCAAGGCGAGCACCTTTGCTTATGCAAGCTTCAATAATTTGTTGCTGTATAAATGTACTGCCATGGCAACTTATTTCAATAGTATCTTCTCCTGTAAAACTTTTGGGTCCTTTAAATAATGCAAGTACTACCTCATCTAATAATTTTTCACCGTCTTTAAGCATTCCTACATGCAAAGTATGTGATGCTTGCTCCAGCAAATTTTTTGCAGTAAATAATCCATTTATAATGTCAAAAGCTTTTTTGCCTGATATCCTTAAAACTGCAATTGCACCCAAGCCGGGTGCAGTTGCCAATGCAATTATTGTATCGTCCCAGCCAGATAATTTATTCATAGTTGGGTAAAGTTACGAAAAGCTAAAAGCTATTTATTTACCTTTCTAATGAACATGCTGAAAAAAAACTAAAGCACATAATAATTCTCCTTCTTTATCTGAATATGTTTTTTACCATTAATAATTTTGTTTTTATCAGTTGCATCGTATGCAATTACATTTTCTACATAGTTTTCAAAAATTGACACAGATTGTCTTTCTTGTTTTTGTGAACTTACCAAGTATAATTGTGTAAGGTTATTTTCTATGTTTTGTGCAATAGCCGTCATAGGAGTATCTGTAGGCTTATTCTCAAAAGGGTCTTGAAGGTGTATTGCCATTTTTTCTATCAATAAAAAACATGCAGAAATTGCAATAACCAATGGCACTTCAAACACGCCTACAAACTGTATGATACTAAATGGTAACAAAATAATAAACAGCATCATGGCTAAATGAATATAAAGACTGTAAGTACTTGGAAATACAGTATTTTTTATACGCTCACATTTTCCCATAGCATCACATAGCCGGGTCAGCGTTCTGTCTAATTCTATTTGTTGAAATCTATTTATCCAACCTTCATCTAGAGCAAGCTGAAGATCTCTAGCCATCAAATCTACAATGGCAGCAGGCTTATTATCTGTTTGCTTTAAATAACCAAATTCATTTGGATCAAAATATTTTTCTAACCCACTTAACGTTCTTTGATTACGCAAATGTTTACCCAAACAATAACACCAACCAATTTGTCTGTTGATTACACGTTTTTTAAAATCTTCTAAATTTTTATCTTCATAATTACCTGGAGTAAACGAAACAATTTGTCTGGCAAAAGTTCTCGAATCATTTACTATAGCTCCCCATATATGTCTAGCTTCCCACCATCTATCATAAGCTTGATTGCTGCGAAATCCTAACAATAGGGATATAACAGTTCCTAAAATAGAAGGTACAGCAAAAGGTATGTTAATATGAGTAAGTTCATATTCTCTATAAATGATTGTGATGAATACGGCGTAAAGAGAAATGAAGAAGATTTCATATTTTATTTTCCCAAACACATATTTAAATGGGATATTTTTTTGTAACAACATTCTATAAAATTTTAAATGTAAAAACTACATACCTCTTGTGAAATCAAATCAGGCAACAGCCATCTCATTATTAAAAATAAGTTTGTTATTAAATACATACTCCTTACTTTTCAGCATTTCTTTCACTTGCGGTATTCTTGACTTTTTAAATAATGGTAAAGGATTTATGCTCCTCGCATGAATAGCTAAATAATTGTAGCCTATCGGGCAGCAAATAAGATCTATATCGTTTGCTTCTGCAAAATTCCTAAATAATGCTGCTGAATTACCCTGCATACATTTAACTGTAATCTTATTGATCATGTGTGGATAAGCATCTTTAAGCTGTTTACAGGATGCTCTAAAGGCTTCCGTCATAAACGAAAGTTCCGTTTTTCTATAATCATTTGTAAGAAGGTCAAAAGGTGAATCTGGTAATGCGAATGCATGAAATAAAACAATGTTTATTTTTTTTTCGCAGTTTTTTAAAGCTTGTTCTATTAGTTTAAAAGAGGCAGCTGTAAAGTCGGTTGGCATTAATACGTTTTGCATAATTGATAATTTTTTGTTTTATCAAAATTGCGTTGCTCATATTAGGGTTACATAAATAATGCATTAAAATGTAATTAGATTGACATTAAAATAAAATTAGAATCATTTATTTACCACTTGTGAGGGGAAGCATAATTTGTACAGACGTGCCTACGTTCATTTTTGATTTCACAGTAATAATGCCTCTATGTAATTGTATAATATTATTAGATAAAGGCATTCCTATACCAAAGCCATCATATTTTTTTGTATTGGATGCTCTAAAAAAAGGATCATAAATATTTTTTAATTCTTCCTCAGGTATTCCAATTCCAATATCTTCTATTGTTATTAAAACAACATGAGTATTTACTTCTAAAAGTATTTTTACTTCTTTATTATCAGAGTATTTACAGGCATTTAAAACAATATTCGTGAGGGCAATTTTTAAGAGTCCCGCATTTCCTTTTATAGAAATGGCTTCTTCGTTACTTGGCAAATTATTGAAAGTAATCTTTACATTATTTTGAGGTAGAATTGCGTCACAGTTATCTTTTACATCAAAAATTAATTGGTCAATTCTTATTATTTCCCATAACTGTTGCTTTCCATCAAAACCTGTTTGTGCCAAAGCTAAAAGCCCTTTTGTAAGCTGTTGTAACTTTTCAGACTGTAGTACTATTTGTTGTAGACTTTGCTGGTATTCTTCAACGCTGCGAGGTTTTGCCAAGGCTAAATCAGCTTCGCCTATAATGGCTGTTAATGGAGTTCTTAACTCGTGAGATGCGTTGCTGATGAAATTATTTTGAATTTCAAATGCAGTTTCCAGCCTATTGAGCATTTGATTAAAAGTACTTGTTAACTCTCCTATTTCATCTGTACTGTCTACATTTTTCAACCTGATGTGTAAATTCCCCTCACTAATTTTTTTTACGCTATTAATAACATCCCTTATTGGTTTAAAAGTTTTTTTTGAAAAATATAAACCTACGCTATAAATAATAAGCGTGGCAATTACCAGGGTAAATAATTTTATAAACAACAGGTATTGCATCATTTTTCTGCCATATTCATTAGTGGCAGATTCTATCACTACAAAACTTCCCTTTTCATCTACATACAACAATCCGGCAAAGTGCCTAAATCTATTTTCATAAAATGTTGTCCTGCCAGGGTTTTGTATAACTTGATCTACTAATTTAACCGGAATTTCTTTTGGAACAGCTTCCACATTTTTAAGTCTATTATTTTTTACTTCAAAAATAAATGATTGCTCTTCGGGCAGTCTTTCTAAATATTGTTTTTGTATTGCTTTAAATGCTTCGGTAGATAATTCCCCTTCCTCAAATTTCAGTTTAGCTGAAATTTTTGAACGTAGTTCCAGCCTTTTTTCAAAATCGTTGTTGGCAAAATATTTTACAAAGTAGTAAACTGTGATATTAAGAATTAAAAAAATAGTAGCCGTTAATACCGTAAAAAGTATGGTGGTTTTGGTTTGTATTTTCATACCCTAAAATGATTAACATTTAAAAATATAACCCATACCTACTACAGTTTGTATAAGTTTATTAGATTTATTGTTACTTATTTTTTTTCGTAAATAATTTACATAAACATCTACCACATTTGTCCCCATATTAAAATCTATACCCCAAACCTTTTCTAATATTTCCATCCTCGATATTACCCTGTTTTTATTTCTTACAAAAAATTCGAGCAGCCTAAACTCGGTAGAAGTAAGGGCGATTTCTACATCATCTACATGCACAAGTTTGGTTTTAAAATTTATGTGAAGTGTATCTATTTTTTGCAGATCTTCCTCCTCATTTATATGCATTTGTTTGCGCCTGTTAAGTGTATTTAACCGAGCTTCTAATTCAATAAATTTAAAAGGTTTTAATAAATAATCATCACCGCCTGCATTTAATCCTGCCACAATATTTTCAGTAGTACCAAGAGCAGTTAAAAATAATATAGGGGTATTATTTTTTTGAATCCTAAGTTGCTTGCATAATTCCATTCCACTTAAGCCTGGTAGCATTATATCTAAAATGATCACATCAAAATTATTTTTGGAAGCCATTTCAAGACCTGTAACACCATCTAATGCAACAGAAATGTTGTAACCATTTTCATTAAGACCTTTGTTGATAATACTCGCTACATGGGGTTCATCCTCTACCAGCAATACTTTCATGGTAATATTTTTTTCACTTAAACTTAATATTTAAAACATAATACAAATTTAGATATTAAAATTTTGCACTCACTTTTAATGTGAAAATTTGTTCATCGCATTTTCATAAATTACCAAATTCATAAGGAGTCAATACATTTTATTGATGTATTCTTTTTTCTTCCTCCGCAGTTGTTTTATCTAAATAATATCTTTTATACATACAAATATTACTTTCATCAATGATGTTTATTAAATTTCTAAAAGAAGAGGTAGCACCGGGTTTAATAATCAAAATTGCTTCTCTGTCTATTGCTTTAGCGGCTGTTTTCTTTTTCATTAATAATGATCTTAATCCTGCCGCCGAATAATCGGTGGTCTTATATGTCGCATTTTTATCTGACCCTTCATAATAATATAATTTGTTATTGGCTGTGGGTATAACCGTAATTACACAACTTTCACAAATAGGATCATTGGCTGTGCTATCCACATCTTTTGGTGCAACCATTCCCATAGCTGTTACTGTACTCATGGTAGTAGTAAATACAAAAAAAGTAATTAATAAAAAGTCAAGGTCAACCATGGGGGTTAAATCTACCCTAGTACTTTTTCTGATGAGTTTATTACCATTTTTCTTTTTTTCGGAGGAGATTATTTCTGACATAAAATATAGTTTTAAAGAAGATGTCTTATCCATTTGTTTCCATAAAAGATTTTATAAAATGATAAAACAATTCGTAAATATTTTAATAGAACTGCTCTTATCAAAATATTTTACCGCAATTACAAATTTTTAAATTTTCAAGGGGCATTATAAAAATATTTATTGCATAAAAAAAGCCCTCGAAAAATCGAGGGCCGTATTTGTATTTTTTACTTTTTTTATTCTTCCGCTACTACAAAAGTAATCGGTTGTCTTCTGTACGCTTTTACCACATTACCATTTTGCTGAGCAGGCGTCCATTTTGGACCTTTTTTGATAGCTCGTACTGCTTCTTGTTCCATACCATACCCAATACTTGTTTCAGGTGTTACTTCACTTATAGTACCATCTTTTGCCACAATAAAACGAACAATTACTGTATAAGAACCCGGTGCTGCACCGCCATCAGATGCTACGTTAGCATTTAGGTTTTTTCTTAAATAATTTCCCCATGCACCTTGTCCACCTGGGTATTCAGCTTCAATTTCCACCTTAGTAAAAATCTTATCTTCTTCTACCACTTTTGTTGGCACTTCTACTACCTGTGTTCCTTTATCTTCCACGGGTGCTTGTATTACTTGCTTGGTATTTTCCGACTCTACCGTTTTTGTACTAATTACCGCATCTTCCTCAATTTCTTTAATAACCTCATCCTTTTTTACCTCTTCATCTTTTACAATTTTAGGAGGCGTAAACTGGATTTGCTTAATCTCCGGTGGTGGTGGTGGAGTTGGTGGTGGTGGTGGCGGTGGCGGTGGCGGTGGTTCATCTTTTTTTACCTCAGCCATTTGTGTATCCACTACTTCCAATTCATCTTTTGCAGTTCTATTATTTATGATATTTGCTAATACCATACCTCCTACAACAAACAGTAAAATAACACCTACTGCTATCAATGCTTTAACCATACGAGAATTGTAGGTTTTTCTTAATTGATAAGCGCCATAAGCTTTATTTTTACCATCAAAGATGATATCGAGTATATCTGCGTTTAAAATTTTATTTGATTCCATTATTGAACTTATTTATTAATTAGATTCTAAAAAAAAACAATTCCATAAAATTATTTTATCCCATTTGCAGCCTCAGTGGCGGCGATGAGTTTTTGTTCCGTTTCAGAAATCTTATCTTCTGCATAATGCCCAGGTTTTACGCCGCTTATCGTCATCTCGTCTAATATATTAATGGCATTTTTAAAGGTAGATTTATCATCAGATTTTATAACATACATTAGATCTCCTTCCGGTGTAGACTTCTTTTTATCTACGATAACTTCTCTTATTGCTTTAAAAGTAGTACTCTTAAATTGTTCAGAAATTTTTAAAGGATCTAGTTGTCCAAAATAATAATATACCTGATCTGCTCTGCCCAATAAAATGGTCATAGCACCAGATTCTTTAACTTTTACCTGCTCATCTTCACTGTCTTTCGGCTCATTCATATTCATAGCCGTAGCCTGGCTCATTGTTGTAGTAAATACAAAAAATGTGATGAGCAAAAATCCAAGGTCAACCATGGGCGTTAGATCTACCCTTGTTGATTTTTTTACTGCTTTTTTTACGCCGGGTCCTTTTTTATGCGAGCCACCCGACGAGGTATCCATTTCTGCCATGTCAGTTATTTTTTAATTTTTAAATATTATTTGGCTTCTGTTTTAGGGGCATTAGCCAGTTCTGAACCTACTGGTGGTGCAGCTCCATTGGTTACAATTCTAAACTTGTATATCTCATTCTTTTTAAAAGCCTCTTTTATGCTTTTAAATTTTGGATACAAAGCATCGTTGTCTCCTTTCACCAAAAGCATTTCTTGTAATTCTTTTTGATCTCCACCTGCATATACGTTGGTTACACTTCTTATCCAGTCAACCATTTCATTGTTGGTACTGTCTGTTGGTATACCTGGCATTTTATCAGCAGGTGTTTCCACGCTTTGAGCTAAACTGCTTTTTATTTGTCCCAATGGCTGCCCAATAAAACTTTGCTTACCCCACTTTTGTAATTCAGCAGGAGATAAACCCAATCCTTTTGTAAGATTTACGTTTGCAAGAATATCGTTCTTCTTTGTATCATCTCCAAGCATTAAAAAAGTACGACCGTCTTTTGTAAGAGTAACCAATATAGCCTTATCAGGTGCTACTTTACTCGATACAGAATTAGGAATTTGTACCGCTAATACTTCAGGCGGTTTTTGCTTTGTTGCCAGTATAAAAAATGACAACAAAAGAAACGCCACATCGCACATTGCAGTCATATCTACTGCAGTGCTTTTTCTTGGTATTTTAACTTTTGGCATTTATAATTTTTTTTAAAGGTTCTACTTATAACTTTTAACCATTACATATTTTCAACTAAAATAATTCAAAATACTTCCAAAGAAACCTTTTAAATTATCTACGTAGTTATGAGATGCAACAGATCAAATTTTCCATACAATTACTTGTATAGAGATGCAAAAGACTGTGTTAAAGTAAAGCCTGACTCATCAATACCATAAGTAATACCATCAATTTTAGTGGTAAACATATTATAGAATATAATAGCCAATGCAGATGTACCAATACCCAATGCAGTATTATACAAAGCCTCAGATATACCTTGAGATAATTTACCTGCAGCAGCACCACCACCACTATCTTCACCTAATGCAGAGAATGAACGTATCATACCCATTACCGTACCGAGCAATCCAAGCAAAGTAGCTACAGATGCAATGGTAGATAAGAATACCAAGTTTTTCTCCAACATTGGAAGTTCCAGAGACGTAGCTTCTTCTACTTCTTTTTGTATAGCCATTACTTTTTGGTCAGTACTTAACTCATTATTATTTATCATGTCTTTACAACGGTGAAGACCAGCCTTCATTACATTACCAACACTTCCTTTTTGTTTGTCGCATTCTGCCAAAGCAGCATCTACATTTTTATTTGCAAGATGGTACTGAACTTTACGAATAAAATCTGCATTACTAGCAGTACCACCTGCTTTAGCAATTGTAAGAAATCTTTCAATTACAAAAGCCAATACAGTTAACAAACATCCTATAAGCAATGGTACAATAATACCACCTTCATACATTTTTGCTAAGTTAGAAGTTGGACCTTCATGACTTGGCCAAAACAATCCAGAAGCAGGTTTTGTAAAGTTAGAAGAAGCACCCAGGCCAAACCTCCAAATTACATAACCAGCAATAATGCATAGTAATGGAGCTAACCACGAAATAGAGTTGTTTGTTTTTTTTTCTTGTACGGATGTTACCGGTTTTAATGTTGGAGTTGGTCTAAAGTCTGCCATAAAATTCAATTTTTAGTAAGTGAAGTTTAAAATAATTTGTGTTGTTGAAAAGCAATCCAAGCATTTTAAAAATGCTTTCCGTTTTCATTCGGAACGCACAAGTTAATAAAATAATTGAAAGTATTTCTACGCTCTAAAAATATTTTATTTTATTGTAAATAAAAATATTTTATTTCTTAATTAATTATCAACATTTAAGAATTGTGCCAAAGTTGAAAATTGAAGGCGGGAAGTTAAAGGTTGCAGGTTGAAAGTTCAATGTTTGAAGGTTTCATTTGAACTTTGAACATTGTTTATTGAACATTTTATTATTCAACCACATAGATTAGTATTATTCGTATCTCAAAGCGACAATAGGGTCTAGTTTACTAGCTTTAATAGCCGGTATTAATCCGGCCAGTAATCCAACAGCAGTACAAACTACTACGGCAATGCCTACCCACATCCATGGTACTACAAAACCCGTCTTTAATAATACTGCTACAATATTACCCACCAAAATACCCATTATTATTCCTGCAAATGCACCCATTAAACTAATCAAAACACTCTCATATAAAAATTGAGACCGTATATCTTTTCGAGTAGCCCCCAGTGCTTTTGTAAGACCAATTTCTTTTGTACGCTCATTTACAGCTACTAACATAATGTTCATTAACCCAATAGCCGCACCTATTAATGTAATAAATGCAATACCTATTGTACCTTTTTCTAAAAAACCCAGATTGGTTAATAATGATTGAGCTATACTATCACTTTTATCAATAAAAAAATTTTCGTCATCTGTTACTGCAAGTTTTCTTACGGGCCTAAACGTAGCTGTAGCCTCACCCACTGCCATATCCATTAACTTTAAATCGCTCACCATTACAGCCAGTGTATAAGAGGATTGTTGTGTAGCATATTGCCTGCGAATATTATTTACAGGAGTAATTACAACACGACTTGTATTAAAAAAAGCACTGCTCGTTTTCTCTTCCAATACTGCTATAATTCTGTATGGAATATGATCTACACTTATAACAGCATCTATTGCCTTTGCATTATTATCAGGAAATAACTTTTGCGCCACACCACTGCCAATCATGCAAACATTTCTTCCTGCTTCTACTTCTAACGGAGTAAAATTTCTTCCATAAGCAATTTTAAAACCGTTCAATTCTAAATAATTTTCATCGCCACCGGTTAAGTTTACATCTGGATTTGTTTTTCGGGTGGGAGTATTTACCACAATATTATTTGCACCACGCAATGCAATGCCCACTTTTGTTCCCGGAAAAACAAATCGTTCCTTAAATTCTCTTGCCTCATCATAACTTATCGGTATGCCGTTATTCGATTTTTTTTCTTTTAATCCCGCCTTTGTCTTTTTGGTATTATTTTTTTTACCTCCGCCAAAATTTATATTTCTGTCTTTGTATCTAATACCAAAAGCATTGGCACCCATGGTAGAAAAACTATTGGTAAGCCCCATGCTTGCAGCTTTAATAGCAGTAATAATAAGTATCAATGCAAAAATACCAAGCGCCATAATAATTATAGTAATAGCTGTACGAAGTTTATTACCTTTTACATTTTTCCACGAAAGCGCCAGCGAATCTTTGTTAGTCATTTTTTAATTTGTGTATTAAAGGTAATACGATGTTTTAAAATGCATCAGAAGTTTTTATAGGCGGTATATTTAATAGGATCTTTGTATATAAAAAGTTTTGGGGCGGTGAAAGACATACAAAAATGAGCATTTGTAACAGGCTGTTTGCACTACTCCTCGCACCGCCTTCGGCGGCACTGTGGGGTAGTGCTGCCCATCCTTGCGCCTTTGAGCAAAAGTACTTTTGTCAACAATAATTTGAGCTGCAAATAAGTTAGCTAAATTCTTTTAAAACATACTAAGCATTAACATCCTTCAACTGCAGGGATATTCGTTTTCTTCGGACAGTCTATCTGCATTAAAATAAACGAAGTTTCTTTTTCTTGTTTACTTATACGCATTATTAAAAACAAAACATCAAAACAACTGATTAACTTCATCGTCGAAAATAAAAAATAAAAATGCGCTATATAATTATTTTACTTTTTCTTTTAATTACTACCACGTCTTTTGGTCAATCTGTAAATAAATTGAAAGACACAGCTTTTTATTACCATTATGCTCAGTTGCAAAATGCCATTTACCAAATAGAACATGGGAATTTCTCCCAGCATATTAAAAGAGAAAAAACTTATTTAACGATTTCAGACTTTGTAACAAAGCACAATAAGGAAGAAATAAATTTTTCTACAATTGCGGCAGCGGTTAATTTATCTGCATTACAAATTGATACTTTATTAATGTTAATGGATACTTCATTAAATAAATCTCCATACAAATCCAATGCGCTTCTTACTCGGAAAAGATTAACAGTAACAGAAACAGGAAAACCATTTCCTACATTGGCATTAACAGACACGTTGGGTAAACAAACATTTATCGAAGAATTTAAAGGCAAAATTGTATTGATAGATATGTGGAGTTCTTGGTGTGGACCATGCCGACAGCAAATTCCTGCATTAAAAAAAATTTACAAAAATTACAAAAACGAAGGTTTTGAAATAATAGGAATCTCTTTAGATAAAGATAAAACTGCGTGGTTAAAAGCCATTGAAAAAGATAAACAGAACTGGTTACAATTTTGCGAATTTAAAGGATGGCCACAGGATAAGACCGCAAGATTTTTAAATATTTATTCCATACCCTCTAATTTTTTATTGAATAAAAACGGAATTATATTAGGGCAGGATCTGTCGCCAAAGCAAATTGCTTATATGATTTCTTTAGAGAAATAGATATTGATATTTTTATTGTAGAAAAAAAAACACTCAGCATACAGTTAAATAAAAACGGTTATCTGCACATGGGCAAATAACCGTTTCTACATTCTTAAAATTTATTTTATTCCTTTATTAATTTTTCTATAAACATACCTTTCTCGGTATTTATTTTTAAGAAGTAAACACCTCTTGTAATAAACGGTGGTATATTTATTCTGCCAGCATTTATGGTAGAAGTAGTAAATATTACTTCTCCCTTTAAGCCAACTAATTGAACCGATTTAATTTTCGCCTCAGTATTTATCATCACAAAATCTTTAAACGGATTCGGCGAAACTCTTAACGTAGTAGTTTGATTGTTTTGCCATTTTAATTGTACAATATTACTTCTGCCGATGCTTCCATTTAAATCAGTAGATTTTAACCTGTAATAAATAATATCACTTGGAACTCTGTTTAAAGAACTTAAAAAATCAGTAAAAACATAATTATTATTTGTATTGTTTTGGGCGGGCACATTTTGCAATGCTGTAAAACTAATTCCATCCCAACTCCTTTCCACATTAAAATGCGAAACATTACTTTCATTTGCTGTAGTCCATTTTAATAAAGCATCTTTATTTTGTTTTGCTGCATCAAATTGTACAAATCTTAATGGCAAAACATTAATCGGTCCGGTTACTTCCATATCATCAATAGCCATACCCGCAGCATTCACCGTGACATCACTTTTAAATGCAATTCTAAAAGCAACTTTTGCATTGCCTGCTAAAAAAGAAGCGTCATAATTTTTTCTTACAAATGACCCTCCAAAACTGCCAGTGAAAAAAGCTTGGTTTATAGGGAAAGCTCCATCACCTGCGCCATTGGCAAAATTGTACCAATTCGTCACCACAGTAGTACCTAACGGCGTCCAAATTTTTCCGGTATCTAAACTGTATTCAACCCTCAATCCATCATAATTAGTTTCAACTACATACTTTGTATAAAAACTAAAGTTATACGCACCAGCTGCACTAAAAATAAATTCAGGTCCATACAAATATGACTCAGAGTTATCTGCATAATTTCCTGTTAATCCGGTTACCCATGCATTGCTACCGCTGTTGGTTCCATTTTTACCTGCAACGGCAGATGTTCCTCTTTCCCATGGAGTACCATTAATGCTTTTAGAAACAAAGTCATTTGGATTTGTTTCAAAATCTCCGCCATTTGCAAGCGTGTATGGAATATTTCTTTTAGGTAAAACACTGATGGTTTTTATAATAGATAATGCTCCGCCATTAATGCTAAGTGTTACATTAAATATACCGGGTACATTAAACTGTTTTAAAGGGTTTGCAACAGTAGAAGTTGTTCCGTCTCCAAAATTCCATGCATAGTCTGTTGCGTTAAAAGAAGTGTTACTTAACTGTACATATCTACCAGGATAAACAACATCATCTGAGGCAACAAAATTTGCTGCTGCAGGAGAAAATGTGCCCGTATAATATAATCCTCTGCCATGTGTAGCAGCTATTACCAGTTTATCACTTTGCCTTAACTGTAACATATCTACCCTTACGTTTGCAAGACCTGTATTGCTCGATCCCCATACAGTGCTTCCGGCATTTAAATCATCGGTTGTCCAAACTCCCAGTTCAGTAGCAATCATTAATTGATCATTGTTATTAGGATTAAACAAAGCCCATCTTACAGGCATATCCGGCAAGTTACCTTCTACACTCGTCCAACTAGTACCACCGTTTACGGTTTCCCAAATACTGTTTGCTCCATAATTAGTATAAGTAACAATGATGTGATTATCATTCCCAGTTTCTACCTCTATGCAGGAAATATAAGCCGCAGGTAAACCTGTAGAGATTACTGTAGCAGTTGGCGTAAGCGTATGAGCATTATCTGCCATAACAATTTTGCCCCCTCCTGTTCCAAAATAAACTCTGTTGGCTGTGTTGGGAGAAACCTTCACTGCCGAAATTTGCCCACCTAAACTTACCAAAGGAACGGTGGTAAAAGTGTTCCCGAGTTGTGGATTATCCCATCTTAAATATTCGATCGTTCCTTTAGCACAATACATAATATTAGCCACATCATCATAATCTGTTGGATTTATAAAACGACCGGTGTTACCACTGTTTGCTTGTACAAAACTACCCCCATTGTCGCTGCTTCTATAATAGTTGTTGTACACATAGCTTGTAAACCAGTATTGAGCTTGGTTTTGATCTATATGGCAAAACATACCATCGCCACCAGTAACTTCAACACTGTTTTGAATAGTGGCAGAAGAAAATTTATGAGAGCCATTATCTTGTGAACCTGCAAGAAAATTATATGAGCCTGCAGTAGGATCCATTGCACATGCATAAAACTGGGTAGTATTATAATTACTTTCTTTAGATGTTAAAGTTGGAATAGATGCATTTGCATTCGCCGTGCGGTAAATGCCTCCATCATTTAAAAAATATGCAACAGATGAGCTGCCAGGATTGAAAACAATATTATGCATATCCGAGTGTACTTCTTGAAAACCAAATCCTCCATACCAGTGACTTATTTGCTGCCAAGTGGAACCACCGTTTACTGATTTGAAAAAATCAATTCCTCCTACAAAAATTACATCCCTGTTATTTGGATCCACAGCAATAGTAAGATCGTACCAGCCTTGACCTCTTGAAAAATCAGTTGCAGGTGTACCAGAATCTGCATCGACAGGTTCAGTTTTTGCAGTAAAACTAACGCCGCCATCTGTACTCAAAGCTATACCAGATACCGCATTGCCAGATTCACACAAAACATATAAATAATTGGCATCATTAGGTGCAGTAGCTAATTCTATTCTTGTAGCGGTGATTCCAATTGGCAAAGCTGCTGCCCAAGTGATACCTCCATCGGTCGATTTATGCACACTTCCCCTAAGACTTGCATACACATCTCCATTAGCTGCAATTTCTACATCGTAGCAAAAGTTATTTACAGCACCTGTAGCCAAACCGGAGCCTAATACTTTTGTAAAAGAAGAACCCCCGTTAGTACTTCTATATAAACCTGCAGAGGTTGCCGCAAACAAAGTACCGGTACTGCTTACAAATAATTTTTGGTTGTAATAAAAATTAGAATTGTTGGTAGCAGAAAGCTGGTTCCAAGTTGTACCACCATCGATACTTTTCCAAATACCAAGGCCACGAATGGCATCCCCATTACTATACCCTTCTCCCGTAGAAAAATATAAATTTTGTTTGTTTAATGGATCTTGTGCAATGGATGTGATAGCTATGTTTCCAAAAAAATCATTCACAGGTATCCATGCTGGTGCTGCGGCAGTAATATCAGTAGTTTTCCATAACCCTCCACCCACACTACCAACAAAAACAGTTTTATTAGTTGCATCATTTAAATCTACACACAATGCTCTGGTTCTGCCACCACAGTTTTTAGGACCAAGCTCAAACCAATTTACATTGCTTATTACAGCTGCTCTGCTGGCGTTATTCGTTTTTGAAAATTCTAAAGCTGGTAACAAGCGTTCTGTAGGTACATATCCAAGGCTTAAATCCTTGGTCATTTCTTTTTCTTGTGCCCAAGCTAAGTCCATTCGGTCTTTTAGAGGAATCTTATTAGAGGTAGTTGAAGTTGTGTTTGAAGTGTCAGAAAATTTGCAGGAAACTATAAATGTAAGTACCAGCAAATAGAAAAAAAGAAACGGGTTTTTCATTAAGGATAAATTTTTAGCAATTTGGGATTTTAATTTTTAAAGCCTTGCAGTAAAAGACTGCATATTTATGTAATTAAACTACTATTTATTAATTTTTTTCATCATTCAAAGTGTTTTATTAAAACGTAATAACCAGTTTTATATTATGGATGAATAAAAATTGTATAGAAAGGCAAGTACATAATAACTTTATTTAATAAATTTCTTTTACCATCTCTCAATTTTTATATAGTTAAAAATTTTATTTAGCATTTAAATACTCATCATTTTCTGATATCTTCATTACAAAAATTTAAAAATGATTAAACCTATAAAAAAAATAATGATAGGCACAATTGCATTGACTGCAATATTTTCCTATCATTTCTCTTTTGCCCAAACGGCTATAAAATTTATTGATCCTGCCAATATGGATTTAACTGTAAAACCAGGCGATGATTTTTATAGATATGCCAATGGCACATGGCTAAAAAAAAATCCTGTACCTGCAAAAGAAACACGATGGGGTAGTTTTAACCAACTAAGAGATTTTAATATTAATGCAGTAAAATTAATATTGGAGAAAGCAACAGCTGATAAAAAAGCCGCAGCTGGTTCTGTTACAAAACGAGTCGCAGATTTTTATACAGCAGGTATGGATAGTATTACCATAGAAAAAAGAGGCGCTACTCCCATTACCAAAACATTGCAGCAAATAAATAATATTAAAACAATTAATGAGCTACAAAAAATGATGGCTACATTAAGAGTGAATGGTGCAGCTTCTCCTTTGTATGGTTTTTCTGTGGGGCAAGATCGTAAGAATGTAGAAGTAATGATGCCGCAATTGAGCCAGGGAGGTACTACTTTGCCGGATAGAGATTATTATTTAAAACAAGATGGGCGCAATGCAGAAATACAAGCTGCGTATAAAAAATACATTGCTACATTATTTGCGCTTACGGGCATACCACAAACCATAGCAGATAAAAACGGAGAAACAATTTTTGCATTAGAAAAGCAATTAGCCACCGCACAAATGAGCCGAGTGGAAATGCGTGATCCTTATAAAACCTATAATAAATATTTGGTTACTGATTTAACCAAATCTACACCGGGGCTGAATTGGACCCAAATTCTTACAGATCTTAAAATAAAAAATGAAGACAGTATTTTAGTAAACAACCCGAAATTTTTTAAAGATGTTGCAGGCATGCTAAAAACTGTGCCGTTGCAAAATTGGAAAACATATTTGCAATGGAATGTTTTAAAAGCGGCAGCACCATATTTAAGCAGCCCATTTGTAGAAGCTAATTTTGCATACAACCAAGTACTCTCTGGTCAGCGTATACAAACGCCACGCTGGCAGCGTATTTCATCACTAACCGATAACTCTATTGGGGAGTTGCTTGGGCAATTGTATGTAAAAGAATATTTTAAACCGGAGGCAAAAGCCCGCATGGCAGAACTGGTGGCAAACCTTCGCAAAGCATTTGCAAACAGAATTAAAAATTTAGATTGGATGGGCGATGCTACCAAAGTAAAAGCGTTGCAAAAGTTAGCTGCGTTTCGCCCAAAAATTGGCTATCCAGATAAATGGAGAAAATATGAAGGACTAACCATAAATAAAAATACCTATTTTGAAAATGTACAAAATGTAGGCAAGTGGAATTATAATTTTATGATAAACCAATTGGGCAAACCGGTAGATAGAGAACGTTTTGGAATGACGCCGCCAACAGTAAACGCATATTACAGTGCTACGCTAAATGAAATAGTTTTTCCTGCAGGTATTTTACAGTTTCCCTTTTTTGATGCCAAGGCAGATGATGCACTTAACTATGGTGGAATAGGCGCCGTTATTGGCCATGAGATGTCCCATGGCTTTGATGATAATGGCAGCAAGTACGATGCTGATGGTACCTTAAGAAACTGGTGGACTACCGAAGACCAAACAAAATTTGAAGCAAAAACAAAAACACTTGTAAAACAATTTGATGATTATACCGTGCTGGATACTATCCATGTAAACGGCAAACTCACTCTTGGAGAAAACATCGGCGACCTTGGCGGTTTGAACGTAGCGTACGAAGCTTTTAAAATGACAGACCAAGGCAAAGCGGAAAAAATGATTGATGGCTTTACACCCGACCAACGTTTTTTTCTTGCATGGGCACAGGTATGGCGTGGGAATGTTTTACCACAATCTGAAGCACAGTTAATCATCACCGATACTCACTCTCCCGGCCCTTACCGCACCATTGGCACACCCGTAAATATGGATGCATGGTACAAAGCATTTAATGTAAAGGAAGGAGATAAATTGTATAAAAAACCAGAGGACAGAATACGAATTTGGTAAAAAAATAAAAAATACATTTTACAAAAAAGCAGTTTCATATTAATTGAGACTGCTTTTTTTATTTGTGTACATTGATTTTAAATTTTTAAGACTTTTGGGGGCGGTTAACCTCATACAATAATGAGCATTGGTAACAGGCTGTACGCTTGTAGTCCTCGTTTGCTGCCTTCGGCTGCTACACTGTGGGCTACCGCTTCCATCCCTGCGCCTTTTGGCTTTTGTTCTTTAATCAACAATAATTTAAATGGTATAAAAAATAATTAAACTTATAAAATGATGAAAGATTAAACCTTCACCATTTGATAAATTGCCCAACAAATGATTTCTATCTATTTTTAACTTGCATAAATAAATTTAAAAATATGCTTACAGATATCAATCCTAAATTACCCATGCGTAAAAAAGCAATTACAAAAGATTTTTATGTAAATAAATTAGGTTTTCAAATATTTGGCGGTGCGGATTACGATGAATATTTAATGCTTCAAAAAGACAATATTCAAATCCATTTTTTTGAGTTTAAAGAAATAGATCCAAAAGAAAATTATGGGCAGGTGTATATTCGTACAAATGATATTGATGCATTGTACCAAACAATGCTAAATAATAAACTAACAATACATCCTGCAGGTAACTTGCAAATAAAACCTTGGGGGCAAAAAGAATTTTCACTGCTGGATCCTGATAATAACTTACTTACTTTTGGACAGAGCGTATAAAAAACTGTGTTGCAATATTTTAAGGCTTTTCTTTTTTTGGTTTTTTTTAAAGAAAACTTTTCTGCCTAGTTACTCCGCAGAATTCGTTCCCTGAAAATTAAAAAAGAAATCAATGTTTTTTATAGCAACTTTTTGCAATAAAAATTTTAATTTCACCCTTTCAATTTGCAATTCTTCCCAGGGCGTGGTGCCATCTTTTTCTCTTTTAAAATTAAGTTGTGCTGTACTTTGTATTATAATCTCAGCAGTAGTGTAAATTGTACAGCCTGCAAGTAAATGCCCACCAATAGTGTGACCTGTGCTATCACTAATACTAATATGCAGGTGGCAACCGTTTTTAGAAACCGTACCCACGAGACTTACAATTTCAAAATACCCGGTTCCTACACTTCCTTTTTCTTCATTAGCAAAACGAATATTATAATTGGTAAGGCTACCTGTACAAGTCACCATCCAACCAGCTGCAATATTATTCTCCTTTGCGTATTTTTCAATGGACTTTCTCAAGTCTTCAGTTGGTTTCAGTCTAATTGCATGCACCTTTATATTTGAAATATTTTTCATTTCTTTAGATGTTTTACATCCATACAAAACAATGCAAAAACAAAACAGCTTAAAGCAGATTTTCAAATTATTATTTTTTTAAAACAGTAAGATAACTATTTTAGGCAATCCTTTTTTTCATCATCATCTAAATCATCTTTTAATTTTAAATTATTTTTTCTGCAATCATTACAAATTCAAAAATGAGATTATTCTTTAAAAGGGTCTCTGCAGATTTCACCTTAAAAGTCGCTTGTTTTTAATAAATAATTATGGCTTTAAATAAACATTAGAAATAACATTTTCTTATAATCATTTAAAATTATTTGTTGCATATTTTTCTCAAATATAAAATTTAGAAAATGTATTTCTTTGTACAAAATGTGTAAATAAATCTCGTAACATTTTAAAATGGTATCCTTGAAAATCTTTAAGAAATTTTGTTCATTATTTTTCCCTGATTCAAACAATATTTTTTTCACTACTTTTTTAAAAAAACCTTGTAAAATAAAAATCCCCATTCCTTCAAGAATAGGGATTTTCATAATCAATCAATCAACATACTATAAAGCAATTTGTTTTTCTGTCATCATCTTCCGCATATTTAATAAACCATAACGCATTCTACCCAGTGCTGTATTAATACTGCAATTGGTAAGCTGTGCTATTTCTTTAAAGCTTAGGTCTGCATAATGGCGAAGAATTAATACCTCTCTTTGGTCTTCAGGCAGTAAATCAATCATTCTGCGAACCTTGTCAGAAGTTTGTTCGTGCATGATACGGGTATCTACACCTGCTTCTGAAAAATTAAGCACTTCAAAAATATCTCTGTCATCACTTGTTTTAATTGTAGGGTTGCGTTTTACTTTTCTAAAATGGTCTACACAAAGATTATGTGCTATGCGCATTGCCCATGGTAAAAATTTTCCTTCATCTGTGTAACGACCACCTTTTAAAGTATCAATTACACGAATAAACACATCTTGGAAAATATCTTCGGCAAGATATTTGTCTTTTACCAAAAGATAAATAGAAGTAAAAATTTTGTCTTTGTAACGGTTAACAAGGGTGGATAGAGCATTTGAATCTCCATTCATGTACATGTGTACGATTTGTTGGTCGGACAGATAAGTTTGGTTTTTCATGATTTTCTACAGTTTTAGAAATGATGGATAATTGGTTCATATTGCCAATAGAAGGAACAAACTGCGGAAGTCTTTGTAAGGAGAGTCATGCGGCTTTTCAATCAATTGGATATTGGACTGTAAACATAATCACAAAATTTATAATTCCAACTATATTTTAATGTTTTTTTCCCAATATTAAATAATTCAGGAAAATTACTGTTTCACCTACTTTACCCCTCGTATTTTTACTTAAATTTTTGTTGCTTAAATACGCATTTTAAAATAATTTCACCATTTACATTTCGTTTTTTTAAGTTTGAACATCAAACAAATTTTATGCTCAAGAGTTCTGCGGTTTCCAGGAAAATAAATACACAAATAAGCATTGATAATAACATTTATATTCAGGGAGCACGTGTACATAATTTAAAAAATGTAACAGTTACTATTCCTCGAAACAAATTGGTAGTTGTAACCGGGGTTTCGGGCTCGGGTAAGTCATCTCTTACTATTGATACACTATTTGCAGAAGGGCAACGCCGATATGCAGAGAGCTTAAGCGCCTATGCACGCCAGTTTATGCAACGTATGAATAAACCAGATGTAGATTTTATTAAAGGTCTTTGTCCTGCCATTGCCATAGAACAAAAAGTTATTACACGCACACCTCGAAGCACTGTAGGTAGCATGACGGAGATTTATGATTACCTACGTTTATTGTATGCACGTACAGGAAAAACAATATCACCGGTAAGTGGAAGAGAAGTAAAAAAAGATGATGTACCAGATGTGGTAGCTGCTGTACAAAAAACAAATGAGGGAGATAAGATAATGCTTCTTTCCATTTTTAAAAGTCATGCAAACAGAGATGAAAAAGAGGAACTGAATATTTTATTACAGAAAGGATTTTCCAGACTTTACATCAACAATGAAATAGTAGGTATCGAAGATTTATTGGAAGAGACATCATCTAAAAAACACAAAGGAGAAAAATTTATTTTAATAGATAGATTATTAAAAAAAGATTTTGATGAAGATGATTTGCACCGCATTGCAGACAGTGCCGGCACTGCATTTTATGAAGGCGAAGGAACAATGTTTGTGCAGATAAATGAAAATAAACCCTTAAAATTTAGCAACAAGTTTGAGTTGGATGGAATTGTGTTTGAAGAACCTGTTCCTAATTTATTTTCGTTTAATAATCCATTTGGCGCCTGCCCAGTTTGCGAAGGTTTTTCAATGGTGCTGGGGCTAGATCATGATTTGGTAATACCAGATAAAAGATTGAGTTTATATGAAGGAGCTGTTGCTCCATGGAAAGGTGAAAAATTATCATTGTGGAAAGAAAATTTTATTCGTGCAGCCAAG
>JANPIF010000136.1:0-7362 GCA_031424845.1 Ferruginibacter sp. | reverse complement strand
GCCCAAAACAAAGCTTTGCATGATATGAGTTTGGAAGAAATGGATATGATATGGAATGACATTAAGAAAAATGAACACCGTTAATAGTTTATAATAAGCCCTGCTAAATTTGCAAATAACATTTATACAAAATCGCTTTTTAAGAGATAACATTTATCTGTTACTTACTTCTTTGCTTTTGCTAAGCATTTCGGTATTTACAAACAGAACTCAAAATGCTGCAAGTTTAAGCAAGTCCTATGCCGGCTCCCTTTCAAAATATATTGCTAATGCAGAAGATAATTTTGAAGATATAACAGAAAGCGATGAGTTAGTCAAAGAAACAATTTCAATTGGTCAACATAATGGCAAAGCTAGAAATATTGAAACCTTCAATCAATATATTTTTGTTTACAAAACTGTTGCAGGGTTTACTCAATTAACTTATTGGAATACGCAAACTATTTTACCAGATGAATCCATTTTACAATCAAAGGATACAATAGCATTTAAAAAATTGGCTAATGGATATTATCTTATTCAAAAAAGAAAAATCCAAAATAATTTAATCATTAGTCTGCTTCCTATAAAATGGAAATACAGTATTGCAAGTAATTATTTAAAAAATACTTTTGCAGTAAAACCTCTAACAGGCGAAGATTTTGAAGTTTCATTTAATAAAAATGATGCTTCTGTAGTTACTAAAGCTGGATTGTATTTATTCTCTGTTAAAAATATTAATCCAACAAACAAAACCAACGACAGGCTTACAATTTGGCTAAGAATACTTTCCATCATACCAATATTTATTTTTTTGCATTTTTTGGTATTAAAATTATATGAAGAGAAAGGATTTAAAATAGCTGTTATTTTTCTTGTAGCATCCCTTTTATTTGTAAGAACGCTCCTTTATATTTTTCCTGGTTTACTGCAATTGAGATCTTTCGAACTTTTCGATCCCACTATATATGGCTCAGATAAAATTCTTAGATCTTTAGGAGATTTACTTATTAATGCAATCCTGTTCTTATGGATCATTGGTTTTATAAGAAATCATTTAGGAATCATAGAATTTAATAGAAAGCGATTTTCTTCTTTGCAACAATGGATTTTTTTAATAGCCAGTGCCCTTATAGTGCTTTTTGTAACTTATGCCGGCGGTGCCATCATCAGATCATTGGTGGCAGATTCTCAAATTCCTTTTGATGTACTCAATTTTTTCTCTCTAAATATTTACAGCGTTATAGGTTTTTTGGTGCTATGCTGTATGGCACTAGGGTATTATTATTTTTGCAAAATTGTATTTTATCTATTACGAAAAATATTTCCAAATTTTGCCATTCCTTTCTTTTTACTGCTTACAGTTTTAGGTTTATTTCTACTTAGTTTTAAAATTGGCAGTATTACAAATGGCTTTGAATTATATGAATTGTTGTGGCTATTGCTCTTTTTATTTCTGATAAAAAATGATCTGTCTGGCTTTTTTACTGGCTCAGTCATTATCTCAAGAATGGTTTTTTGGTTATTCTTTTTTTCTGCATCTATTGCTTCAATTATTATTATTGAAAATAGCAGAAAAGAATTAAGGAATCGTCAGCATTACGCCGAAACGATTGCTTCAAAAACAAATCCAATAAATGATGTATTACTCAATACGGTACTCACTGATTTTAGGCCGGATTTAATTGCCAATAAATTTTATCTTTTTGAAAATGAAAGATCTGCAGCAATTTTAAGAGATAGCCTTACAATAAATAATAACGTAAGTAGTTTTACCAATAAATACAGTACTAAAGTTTTAGTTTTCGATAGTTTAGAAAATCCGCTTTTTAATGAAGATCCAATAACCTTCAATTCAATTACCGGTATATATACTGCTCAGGCAAAACCTACTGCTGTAGAAGGGTTGCAGTATTATTATTCAGGCTATGATGAAATTAATTATATCTCAAAAAAAACTATTAGAGATTACAACGGAATATTATTAGGATATGTGTTTATTGTAATACAGCCTCAAACTACTAGTGCACAAAATCTCTCACCTGAATTATTTAACCGTGGTCAAAGTAACTCGCTGGAAAATTCTATTGAGTATGCTTTTGCAGTGTATGAAAAAGGAAAATTAGTAAGTAGCCACAATGATTTTGCCTTTTCCTCCCGCTATCAAGAAAAGTATTTTGCGGGAAAAGAATTTTTATTGGCCACAAAAAATAATTACAACGAACTATGGTATAATGCAGGAGCAGAAAAATTTGTGGTCATTGTAAAAGAAAATAGAATATTGATTGAATTAATCACATTATTCTCTTATTTATTCTGTGCCTTTTTGTTGTTAAGTGCACTTTCTTGGATTGTGTCGGTATTAGTAAAATCTCGTTTAAAATTGAATGCTTTAAGAGAAAGAATTCAATTAAGCATAAAACAACAGGTGCATGGCACCATTATTTTTTTTAGCATTTTTTCATTTTTAATCATAGGCATTGCTACCATTTTATTTTTCATAAACAGATACGAAAATAACAACAAAGAAACATTAAGCCGAACTATTAAAATAATGGAAGAAGAGCTTACGGCGCAGGTTTCAAGCAATAATCTAAGAGATAACACTTTCAAAAATGATATTGCATCTTCTATGGGTATTACTGAAAATGTGGTAAATAATTTGTCTAAAATTCATGGACTTGATATTAACCTATACACCCTTTCAGGAGATTTGCAGGCGTCTTCTTTACCATTACCTTATGTAAAAGGTATTGTTAGTACAAAGATGGAACCTAAAGCATATTATCACTTAAATGAAGGAAAAGAAATTCAATATTTTCAAAAAGAACAAATTGGTAAGCTTGATTTTGTGAGTGGATATATTCCTGTAACAGATAGCACCGGTAAAGATGTCGCATATTTAAACATACCTTATTTTATTTCTCAAACAAAGTTGAAAGAAGAAATTTCAAATTTTTTAATTACTATCATTAATTTAAATGCTTTTATATTTTTAATTGCAGGCATTGTAGCCCTCATTATTACTAACAGAATTACCAATTCATTTTCTTTTATAAGCGAAAAAATGAAAATGATTAATTTGGGTAAACGAAATGAAAATATTGTGTGGGATAGAAATGATGAGATAGGAGCGTTGGTAAAAGAATACAATAAAATGTTGATAAAACTTGATGAAAGTGCAGTAGCATTGGCAAAAAGTGAAAGAGAAAGTGCCTGGCAAGAAATGGCAAAACAAGTAGCACACGAAATAAAAAATCCTCTTACACCAATGAAACTGAGCATGCAGTTTTTACAAAGATCTATTGAAAACGATGCACCGAATATTAAAGAATTAGGCGCAAGAGTAGCAGTTACCCTTGTGGAGCAAATAGATCATTTAAGCCAGATAGCTGCCGAGTTTAGCCGTTTTGCAACTATTGAAAAAGCTACGCCTGAAACTTTTAATTTAAATGAAGCTTTATTATCTGTGAAGAGATTATATGCCGCAGATCAAATTACGAAATTCACATGGAAATTACTTCCTGAAACCGTAATGGTGAATGCAGACAAAACACATATAAATAGAATACTTACCAATTTAATTTTAAACGGAATTCAGGCTGTAGAAGAAAACACCATTCCTCAAATTTTAATTGAAGAAACAATTTTAAGCAACATGGTACAAATTGAAATTGCAGACAATGGCACAGGTATAAGTGAAGAAATGAAACCCAAAATATTTACCCCCAATTTTACTACGAAGTCATCTGGCACCGGGTTAGGACTTGCTATGTGTAAGCGAATGGCAGAGCAGGCTGGTGGCGATTTACGATATGAAACAACTTCAAAAGGAACTTCGTTTTTTATAACATTGCCAATTGTGATATAAAAACTTTTAGATTCCTTTTAATTTTTTTCTACCCTCCACGAATGCATCAAATTCACTTAATGAAAAACTGCTAAGGTTACTCTCTTTAGTTAACATTGCTTTTTGTGCAGAAAGTACACCATACTTTATATCATCTATTCCTTCTAAGCTATGAGCATCTGGATTTAGTGATATAAGTACATTTTTTTGTAAGGCATATTTAATTTCTCGCCAGTCAATATCAAGTCGGTTAGGGTTAGCATTCAATTCGATCACCACATTATTTGCTGCGCAGGCATCTATTATTTTTTTAAAGTCTAATGGATAACCAGGCCTGCTTAATAATAACCTACCGGTTAAATGCCCTAAAATAGTTGTATAAGGGTTTTCAATAGCGGCAAGTAATCTTTTCATAGCTTTCTCCTCATTCATTTTCAAATTACTGTGTACAGATGCTATTACAAGGTCAAATGTAGAAAGTATATTATTGGAGTAATCTAAATTACCATCGCTTAAAATGTCGCTTTCTATACTTTTATAAATTTTAAATGGCGCCAATTTTACATTCAGTTCATCTATATATTGATGCTGTGCTCTAATTTGATCTTCTTTTAATCCTTGTGCATAGGTGGCTGTTTTGCTGTGGTCACTTATAGCCATATACTGCATCCCTTTTTTAATGGCAGCTTTAGCCATTTCTTCTATGGTATTATTTCCATCGCTCCAGTTGCTATGGCAATGTATTAAGCCTTTTACATCATTGGGCTGTAAAAGCCTTGTAAAAGGTTCATTTAAGGTAAGTACATCCTCATCTTCCCTTAAAAATGCTGGTATAAGCGGGAGTTTTCTAATGGTAAAAAAATCTTCCTCACTTTTAGCGGGAATATCATTACTATAATCATCATTAATTTTTGAATAAAAACTCTCTGAAGAAGATGTTTCAATAAACTTTTCAATAATTTTTTCCCTAACCCCATACAATTTTACTTTTACACCAATTACTGTTTTATATAAAATATAGTCTATTCCTTTTTCTAAAAACTCCAAGCCTTGTTGTGTTTTTAAGTTATTTTCTATTTCGTCAATATCATTTTCAATAATATATTCCAGCAAGGTTATTATTTCCATTTGCCTCAAAAATTCTCCTGTTAATAAAATCCTTTTTGCTGGAAATTTTTGTTGTAAAAAAAGTAAAAATTGTTCTGCCCCATAAATCAATTGAGCATATAAAAAACTGCCCTTGTTTCTAAAATAAAATTCTATATTTTCTATTACAGTGAGTTGAGTTTTTTCTCCGAAACCTTTAAAAAGTTTAAGCCTGTTTTCTTTGCAAGCGTACAATAATTCACCTACACTTTCCAGTTGCATTTCTTTCCAAATGGTATGTATTTTTTTAGGACCTATACCTTTTATTTTTAGCATCTCAACAACACCTTGTGGCGTAGAAAAAATAATTTCTTCCAGCTGATTTAATTTGCCTGTTTTTATTAATTCCTGAATTTTTTTTGCAGAAGATGCACCAATACCTTTTAAATTTTCAATTTCATTTATAGGAATTTGTTCTAATTGAACGGGTAATTTTTCAATTGCAAATGCTGCAGATGAATATGATCTTGCTTTAAAACTATTCTCTCCATGTATGTCCATTAATTTTGCAAGCATCGAAAATGAATCTGCTATCGCTGAATTATTCATACTTTTTAAAATTGTTTTTTCGAAAGATTGAAGTTACAAATTATGAGGCTGACATAATTATACCTCCATATTTTTATTTGTATAAGAGTACACATGCTCTTCATTTTCTTTTAATAAAATTTCAAAAAAATTTTTTTTAAAAGATGTAATCTTACAGGGAGTGTAAATATGTGTAATGCTTGTAAGTGTTGCTATTATTGAGTTGTAAGAGCATAAAAAAAGGTTCCGATAAATATCGGAACCCATGAAATGTAGGATTTTTAAAGCAGGCTTTCTTATTTTTTACCCATTGCTTTTTTTGCAGGGGCAGCTTTTTTAGGAGCTGCTTTTTTTGCTGGAGCTGCTTTTTTAGGAGCTGCTTTTTTAGCTGGTGCTGCTTTTTTTGCAGGTGCCGCTTTCTTTGCAGGAGCTGCTTTTTTAACTGGAGCTGCTTTTTTAGGAGCCGCTTTTTTTTCAGGAGCCGCCTTATTTTCAGGAGCTGCTTTTTTTGGTGCCGCTTTTTTAGGAGCTGCTTTTTTTGCTGTTGCCATTTTTTTGAATTTAATTATGGTTAGTAAATAATACTTAAAAATAAATACTATTTTGTTATTACCAAAAAAAAATTAAAAAATACTAAGCTGTTGCTTCTACAGCACTTACAGAAACGTATGTTTTATCTGCTTTTGTTTTTCTAAATTCAACCATGCCATCGGTTAATGCGAAGATGGTAAAATCTCTACCAAGACCAACATTTTTTCCAGGATGATATTGAGTACCACGCTGGCGAAGAATGATGTTTCCGGCAATAGCTGGTTGGCCACCAAAAATTTTTACGCCTAATCTTTTACTTTGTGAATCACGACCGTTTTTTACGGAACCTTCACCTTTTTTATGTGCCATTTTTAATTAGTTTTTTAGTTATTAGTTTTATCAGTTATTAGCTTTTTTACGATAGGATTTTTTACCTATCAACTAATCAACTAACTACGCTATTGCAGTTACTTTTAATTGAGTGTACTGCGTACGGTGTCCGTGCTTTTTACGGAAACCTTTTCTTCTTTTCATTTTAAAGGCAATTACTTTTTTACCTTTTACTAAGTCATTTACAATCTCAGCAGTTACAATAGCTTTCACGCCTGCTCCACTTAAAACGTCGTTACCATTTTGTGTGAACAATACATCAGAAAATTCAACAGAATCTCCTGCTTTACCCTCAATATGAGGAACGTACAGGCTATCACCTGCTTTTACTTTAAATTGCTGACCTGCTATTTTTACAATTGCTAACATATCGAATCCAAATTTAGGACTGCAAAAGTAGGATATTTTAACTAAAATAGTGGAACTTTTACAAGTTTATTCTTTCATGTTATTAAATATTGGTTATAAACTAAACTATTTTACTAATAATCAGTTATTTAAAACATAAACTTCCTATCATTCCTGAAAATATTCTTCACTATATATATCATGTATAATTACAAAAAGTAAAACTCTTTATATATGTTTTGCGGTTTTTTTTAGAATCCTTATATTATCAAAACTTATTTTCCTATATAATTCTTTTACAAGATTAATTATAAATATACTTGTCATTAGAAACACGCTGTATATTTTAATTTATCCCCTTTTAAAAAAATTAAATTTTATAACTATTACAAATTGATATTATGAACGATTGGGTAAAAAAAATCGTATTTTATTGATATTAGTAATAGGATGTTTAAAAATTTAATAAAAAATATTAATCCTGTAGTAATAACAATGCTGTTATTATATGCGTCTGTTATTTCTTGCAATAAAAAAACCGCAGCAACTATTGGTTCTGCCCCCAACTTTAATTCTTCCAAAAAAATATT
>JANPIF010000135.1:0-5554 GCA_031424845.1 Ferruginibacter sp. | reverse complement strand
ACACTTGTTAGCAATCCCGGTGAGCGTATTGTTTTTGGCTGCAGTAGTCGCATACGTCATAGTCTTGCACCGGATATGTCATCACTCACATTTGCATCAAAGGAAGATTTAGAAAATCATTGGATATGCGCCATAGTATATAAATTAAACCGAGATTGGAGTTGGGATGCGCTGGAAGATGTGGCTTTTACCTTTGCCAGAAGAAAATATTTTAGGGCGGATATAAATTCAGATGAATTAAATAGCACTTCAATTGGATTTACTACCGGTAACCATTTTAAAAATGGAGCAGCCAATAATGAATTAGAAGTGTTGGATTATCTCGGCGATATTGAATTAAAATCGATGGTTTCTTTTGAAGCATTAAAGTCAGATAGGTTCGACGACATAAACAGGGAAGAAACAATTCTTATTTTTCTTGATGCGGTAGAGCCTAAATCATCCCTAACCAGATCTGCATTGGATTCATCACTCAGATTTCCAGATGAGATTATGCTTGATTATCTGATAAAACCCCGTTTTAAAAAATTTCATGGAAACAATGCACCTTTACCGGAATTATCAACTTTAAATTTACCAGTTACGGTTCGCCCTGCACAAGTTCCTAAGCTTGCAAGTGTAGGAATAGCATTTTCTGAATACATTGTAAACGGAAAATATGAATCAACTGAAAGCCGTCAACGTTATTTATGGATAGAATTGGCAGAACCAATACAGGACCCAAATGATACGTTGTTTTGTCGGATGCTTGCTTATGCGCCCGATCAGTTATTGAGCAACAATGATTTTGAATTATTCAATGCACCAGAAGAACCGCCACTGCCAATAGATCCTGAATATGTGAGATCTATTATTCCTAACCAGACTGATGACATTGCCGGGCTCTCCGCCATGCAGGCCATGACAAAATCTAAAGATTCAAATGGGTTGTATTATTTATTACCGCTGCCTCCGGGTTTACACAGCGAAAGTGCAGAACTGTTTGGTTTTTTTACGTACGAGTTTAGAGTTGGGCATGCCCATAAAGTAGAACAAAATGTAAATCCTATTTGGAGTACAGCACAAGGCAGATTCGGCAGGGCTTTGAGGGTTACGGGAATACAGCATCCTGCTCCTAATTTAACCTGTATAGTAAACAGAGATGAAGAAAAAATTTACGTAAATGCACCTTATGCACAAGCAGTGTATAACGGAAAAAATGTAACAGCCAACCCACCACGCACCCAGTTATGGTGCTTGCTTTACGCCCAGGTGATGCAGGCAGATGGGCTTGCTTATCGCAATATTTTATTGGAAGAAAAATACATGGATTGGAAGAAAAAGTATTTTATTACTCCCGGAATATTACAGGGTTTCGAAAAAACATACAGCAACTTTGTTTTTAAAGAAAAAAATTTTAACGCCCATATAAATACAGGTGTTAATACAGGGCCTATTGTTGGGTTACATAATGCAGAATTTCCTATCACAGTAAATCCGAATATTACAAATCCCATTGTTACTGCTCCACTTCTTAATGATTCTACTAAAATAATTGAAGGAGCAGCTTTAGCTATATTTAAAGATCAACAACGCACAGGTGTAGCCACATGGACCAATAAGGAAGTAGAAGCTCTACTAAATCAATATGGTTTGCCTGTAGACTCCTCTTTAAGTGTATTATCGGTGGAAGTTTTTGGAAACATCACTAATATGAGACAACATTTCACCAAACTTTTTGAACCCTCCCAACAAAAAGCTGCTGAGGTGTTTACTGCTAAAAACAGTGCCTCTTTAATGGACGGTGTAATGAAAGAAAGTTTTATAAAAGCCGGTAAGCAGCAAGAGGAAGAGTTTTTAAATACGACAAAAATAAAACCTTTAAGTGATGGTCTTGGTCATTATAGAATTTTAAGATCTTCTCCACTAACTTCTGTACCATTTGTGTGTTGTACGGAATAATTGGATAAAAAAATCCCCGATGAAATCAATCATCGGGGATTTTTATTTAATTTATTTTATCCTAAGTATGCTTTTAATGCACCACTGTATCTAGCTTTTTGTAAACGCTTAATAGCTCTTTCTTTTATTTGGCGAATACGTTCTTTAGTAAGATCATATTTATGACCAATTTGTTCAATCGTAACACCATTCTCTCCATCTAAACCAAAATATGCGTTAACTATTTCTGCTTCTCTAGGACTCAACGATTTAAGTACACGGCGTATTTCGCTTTTCAACGAATCATGCATTACATCTTCATCTGTTTCACTGCCACCCTTTAGCAAATCGCCCATTGCCACATCTTCAGCTTCATGCTCGTGAGCATCCAATGAGGTATGACGGGTATTGCTTTGAATAATGTTATTAATTTCTGTCTCACTCATCTCAAGTAATTCAGCCAATTCTTCTGTAGAAGGCTCACGCTCATGCTCCTGCTCAAAAGCCATATAAGCTTTGTTTGCTTTATTATATGTACCAATTTTATTCTGGGGTAAACGTACCAAACGACCTTGCTCAGCCAATGCTTGCAAAATTGATTGACGAATCCACCATACAGCATACGATATAAATTTGAAACCCTTTGTTTCATCAAATCGCTGGGCAGCCTTTATTAAACCAAGGTTACCTTCATTAATTAGATCTGACAAAGAGAGACCCTGATGTTGGTACTGTTTTGCAACCGATACCACAAAACGTAAGTTTGCCTGCACCAATTTATCCAATGCACGCTGATCTCCCATTTTTATCTTTTGAGCAAGAATGGTTTCTTCCTCTGGGGTTATCATTGATATTTTAGAAATTTCCTGCAGATACTTCTCAACCGCTTGCGAATCTCGGTTGGTTATCTGTGTTGCGATCTTTAATTGCCTCATTATATTATATTAATTCGAGAGTGATGTACAATATGTACGGATTTGCGTTTGCAAAGTTACAGATTTTCGACTGCTATGCAAAAAAATGGAATGAAAAAATTTTGTTGTTTGAAGAAATATGTATATAACAAATACCGTGCTAAGAAAAAAAATAAGGGTTTTTTTAATTGCTTTTTAAACATCTTGCTTTATTTAAACTGTAATTATTTAACCCACTCATTTATACTATAACACTTAGCAGTATTAGTTTTCGACAAAAAATTTTAAAAGTGGTAACTCCTCATTATTTGATGTAAATGTTTACGTATGAATTTTTCAATTTTTACATAATTATTAAATTGAAAAGGAATTATTCTTTATAAAAAAAACTTTTCCAGCAATTTCACTGTGTTCTTATAAATTTGTTGCATGATAATAGACTTACGTTCAGATACTTTTACAAAACCTTCTTCAGATATGTTGAAGGCTATGTTTGAAGCCCAAGTGGGTGATGATGTTTTTGGGGAAGACCCAACAGTAAATGCATTAGAAAAATATTGTGCAGACCTTTTCGGTATGGAGGCTGCTATTTTTTGCCCAAGCGGCACCATGACTAACCAAATAGCCATAAAATGCCATACACAGCCAGGGGATGAAGTTATTTGCGACAAAGTAAGCCATGTGTATATTTACGAAGGTGGTGGTATTGCTTTTAATAGTGGTTGTCAGGTAAAAACGATTGATGGAATAAGAGGTTTAATTACCGCAGAAGATGTGGCTGCCGCTATAAATCCGGATGATGTGCACAAAGCAAATACATCATTAGTAGTACTAGAAAATACAGGCAACCGTGGTGGTGGAAGTTGTTATGAATTTGAAGAAATCGTAAAAATTAAGAGAGTATGTGAAGAGCATGGATTGAAACTACATTTAGATGGTGCCAGGCTTTTCAATGCATTGGTTGCCAAAAAACAAACTGAAAAACAGTACGGAGAAATTTTTGATAGTATTTCTATATGTCTAAGTAAAGGATTAGGTACACCCATTGGAAGTGTTTTATTGGGTACTACTTCATTTATTAAAAAAGCCAGAAGGGTCCGTAAAGTTATGGGCGGCGGCATGAGGCAAGCCGGTTATATAGCAGCTGCAGGTTTGTTTGCATTGCATAATAATGTACATAGATTAGCAAATGATCATCATCATGCAAAATTTTTAGCAGAAGAATTATTAAAAAAAGAATTTGTAGGGAAAATGATGCCTGTAGAAACCAATATCGTAATATTTGAAGTACTTAGCGAAGGTGGAGCAATTGGATTTTGTGAAAAAATGAAAAGGCATGATATATTATGCTTACCAATATCTGAAAAACAAGTTAGACTAGTTACACATTTGGATGTACATTCAGACATGATAAAACATGTAGGAAGCATTATTCAGTATATGTAGAAATCTTTTTTATTTAAATTATCTCGGGAATATAGAAATATCGTTTATTCATTTTCATTGCCCATAGCAGCTTGTTTCATTTTATAGGCGGTTTCTTTACCAAGGTAATTATCTATCCTGTTTTCCATAATATAAATGAGTGGGGTGAGAATAATTGCCATTGTAAATTTGTAAGCATAATTTACCATGCAGATAGCTAATACTTTTTGCATAGACCAACCTTGGCCAAGGTAAAATGCAATAAAAAGAACAATAAAACTATCTACCAATTGAGAAACGAAAGTAGACCCTGTGGCACGTAGCCATACTTTCTTTTGTCCAGTCACATTTTTTATTTTGTGAAAAACAAATACATCCACTAATTGGCTCACCATAAATGCAATAATGCTTCCCAAGATAATCCACATGCCCTGACCAAAAACAGCATTAAATGCATTACTCATATTGGGTACTCCTTTCTCAACATTGGTTCCATACCAAAAATCTGCGGCAGGTACTCGCATAGCTAAAAAAAACATCAAAAAAGCATAAGTAATAAGGGCAACAGCTATATAAGAAATCCGTCTTACTGCTTTAGGTCCGTAATATTCATTTACAATATCGGTAATAATAAATTCCAATGGCCACAACAACACTCCACAAGTAAGACTAATAGATAAACCACTTTCCCCCAATAAAGAAAAGCTGGATGGTGCCATTCCAAAAACCTTTTCCAGCGAAAAAATTTTTCCTCCAATACATTCTGCTATAAGTGCATTGGCTACAAAAAATGCTGTAATGCTTAGGAAGAGTTTTGTTGGTTTGTCTTTTAAAATACTTGTAATCATCTTATATAAATATTTATGTACAAAAAAAAGCTACAGCAAATTATACTGTAGCAATTGTGTAATAATTTATATAAAGTTAATGAGAGTATTGTAAATGATAATTTCGATTTTAGCTAAAAAAGAAAAGAGAATATTTCCTCAATGTCTTACAAAAAAAGAATACCATATTTCTACTGGTAACATAAGAATATTAAACCAAAGAATAAATTTGTTTACTAGTATTGGTCGCCTTATAGATTTCCTGAACAGTATAATAAAAACAAAAGCTGCGTTTAATAAAATTGCTACAATAAAACCAAGTATCACTATCGTTCCTTCCACTACTTGTAAAGGTATTACTGCATTTGTGTTTCCATTTTTACGCATACCAAACTCCACCAACCGTAGAATAGCAGAAATGATAAAACATATGTTGCAGATGAATAATATTTTAGAAAAAAAACGCAA
>JANPIF010000134.1:0-7061 GCA_031424845.1 Ferruginibacter sp. | reverse complement strand
TTACACTTGTAAAATGGCTTAAAAATGATGGTGATTATGCAGATAGAGATGAAGTAATAGCAGAGTTGGAAAGCGAAAAAGCAACATTCGAAGTAAATGCAGAGCAAGCCGGTATTGTAAAACATGTAGCAAAAGAAGGAGATACACTTGCTATAGGGGCAGTGGTTTGCAGTATTGATACCGAGGCCGCAAAGCCTGATGCAAAAGAAGCAGCACCTGCTGAAACAAAAAATGCAACCCCAGAAAAATCCGCCACTGCTGAAGTAAAACCTGCAACAGAAAAAGAAACCACTGCACCATCAACAAAAGAAGAACCTAAAACCGATGTAAAAGCTACACCTGTAGCCGCAGCCATTATAGCAGATAAAAAAGTAGATAGTAATAAAATAACTGCCACAGGGGAGAATGGTAAAATAATAAAGCAAGATGTGCTGGAAGCTTTGAACAACCCCGGCAGAAATCCTGCTGCGGATTTGTTTAGTAGAAATGAGCGACCGGAGAAAATGAGTAATCTTCGCAAAACAATCAGCAGAAGATTGGTAGAAGCAAAAAACTCTACCGCCATGCTTACTACTTTTAATGAAGTAGACATGACGGCCATAATGGATATCAGAAAAAAGAGCAAAGACAAATTTAAAGAAGCGCATGGCGTAAACCTGGGCTTTATGAGCTTTTTTACAAAAGCATGTTGCTATGCATTACAAAAGTTTCCTGCGGTGAATGCATACCTTGATGGGGAGAATATTTTGTACCACGATTATTGTGATATTTCTATAGCCGTAAGTGCGCCAAAAGGTTTGGTAGTGCCTGTTATTAGAAATGCAGAAAGCTTAAGTATGGCAGGGGTAGAAGCTGCCGTGGTAGAACTTGCTATTAAAGCAAAAAATAACAAACTTACTATCGAAGAAATGAGTGGTGGTACATTTACCATCACCAATGGCGGTATTTTTGGCTCCATGATGAGTACACCTATTATAAACATTCCGCAAAGTGCCATACTTGGTATGCACAATATTGTGGAGCGACCAATGGCTCTAAACGGACAGGTAGTTATTCGTCCAATGATGTATGTGGCACTTAGTTATGATCATCGAATTATTGATGGAAGAGAATCTGTAGGATTTTTGGTATTGGTAAAACAGTTATTGGAAAACCCTGCATTGTTATTGTTTGGCAAAGACCCGGTAGATGCATTGCTGGAATTATAAAATGTACAACTATTAAATATCTGGAGGCTATATCAAAATGTTGAATTGTATGTCATGTTGAGCTTGTCGAAACATTACATACAATTCAACATTCAAAAGATTATCAATTTCGACAACCTCAATTTGACAATCTTTTGAATTTTGATACAGCCTTTTTTTTATAAAACCTATTTAATGCAAATAAGAAAAATACAACCTACAGATAATCTACAAATGGCAGCAATTGTAAGAAATGTATTGATGGAAATGGGTGCACCAAAAGTTGGAACTGCCTACGCTGACCCTAATTTGGAAACTTTATCGGAAACATATGATAATGAAAGATCAGTTTATTATGTGTTGGTAGATGGAGAAAAAGTGGTAGGTGGTGCTGGCGTAACCCAGTTGGATAATGGCCCAGAAGAAATCTGCGAGTTTCAAAAAATGTATTTTTTACCTGAGGCAAGAGGATTGGGTTTTGCAGGAAAACTATTAGATAAATGTTTGGAAGATGCAACAGCTTTCGGCTTTAAAAAATGCTATATAGAAACCATGCCTTACATGGAAGCTGCACAAAAATTATATTTGAAAGCAGGTTTTTATTATCTTGATAAACCGATGGGCAATACTGGCCATACTTCTTGTCCGGTATGGATGATGAAGGATTTGTAGGAATATACTTAATAAAAATATTTTGGGCGTGTCCGCCGAAAAGGCGGACCGGGCTTTCCGCTGCAATCTTTTTGCTCAAAGGCAGCAAAAAGGATTTACACTGCAATCCCTCACGCTTCAACTACACACATCATAATAAATAGTGTTGTAAATTTCTATCCAGGTTTAATTTTATAATGTACAAAAATGGTTTATCGCTGAAAAGCGGCGGTGGACTGAGCGTTGTACGGTTGTGAATGCATGCAGCCGCAGGCTGCTTATGCATACACATCCGTACGGTACAGCAAAGGAGACCGAACAAAAGATCAAGATTGAAAAAATGATGAGCGCACCAAACCTTCTTTAATATTTTAAGAAAGTATATTTCTATTAAAAAGTTACATTAGCATTACTAATAAAAACTGTTTGCAAAATATTTTTAATACAATAAAAAAAACAACCCACACGCAAAAAATAGTTGCAGGTATTTTTTTATTGCTGATGGTATTTTTTTATTTTTTACTGCCATCAAAACTTTTTAAAACACCTACCAGTTATGTAATAGAAGATTCGGATGGTAATCTTTTAAATGCGACCATTGCAACTGACGGACAATGGCGTTTTCCGTACAATAAAAATGTATCTCAACATTTTATTGATTGTATAACCACCTACGAAGACAAACGTTTTTATAACCATTCAGGTATTGATTTAAGTGCTATTGCCAGGGCTTTTAGGGCAAACATAAAAAATACAAAAACCACACAAGGTGGCAGCACACTTACTATGCAGGTAATACGAATGGCAGAGCAAAATATCAATAGAAGTATCTGGAATAAATTGAACGAAGCTTTGCTGGCAGTACGTTTAGAGTTCTCTTATTCTAAACAAGAAATTATGGGATTGTATGCAAGCAATGCACCTTTTGGTAGTAATGTGGTAGGGTTAGATGCTGCTGCCTGGCGATACTTTGGGCGAAGCGCAGCTAAACTTAGCTGGGCAGAAAATGCCATGCTTGCAGTTTTGCCAAATGCTCCATCGTTGGTACACCCTGGAAAAAACAGGGCGATTTTATTGCAAAAAAGAAATGCTTTACTTGATAAATTATTTGCAGCAAATAAATTAACAAAAGATGAATGTGAGTTGGCAAAAACGGAAGTGCTGCCAGAGAAACCATTAGCACTCCCGCAAAATGCACCACACTTATTACAACGATTTAGAAAAGAAAATAAAACTCAATTCACAAAAATTGTTACCACCATAAACGGCAACTTACAGTTGAGTGTAAATGATATTGTGAGTAGGCACCAACAGCAATTAAAGAGCAATGGTATCAATAATATTTGCGCCATAGTGTTGGATGTAGAAACAGGAAATACGCTGGCTTATGTGGGCAATATTTTTCAACCACAAAACAAAGATTTGGAAAGTGATGTAGATGTAATTAATTCGCCCCGGAGCCCGGGCAGTGCATTGAAGCCTATTCTATATGCAGCCATGCTAAGTGATGGATTAATTTTGCCCAACAGTTTAGTGCCTGATGTGCCTACTCAAATTGGTGGCTATACACCGCAAAATTTCGACTTGAATTATGATGGTGCAGTACCGGCGGACAAAGCGCTTAGTAGAAGTTTAAATATACCAGCAGTAAAGTTATTGCAGCAATACAAGTACCAACGATTTTATGAGACGCTGCAACAAAGTGGCATTAACACATTAAAAAATCCTGCAGATTTTTATGGCTTAAGCCTTATACTTGGCGGCTGTGAAGTAAAAATGTGGGAACTGGCCGGTGTGTATGCTTCTATGGCAAGAGCGCTTAACCACCAGCAAAAAAGCAAAGGGATCATGAACGTTAAAGATTTTCATGCGCCAAGTTATATAAGCAAGGAATCAGGAATTAGGAATTTCGGTGCGGAACATATTCCCAATTCCAAATCACAAATTTCATTTGATGCCACTTCAATATATTTCACTTTTCAAGCAATGCAAGAGGTGATGCGCCCAGGCGAAGAAGGTTTGTGGCAACAGTTCTCCTCCTCAAAAAAAATAGCCTGGAAAACAGGAACAAGTTTTGGTTTTAGAGATGGCTGGGCAATTGGAATAACACCAAAATATGTTGTAGCAGTGTGGACAGGAAACACAAGTGGAGAAGGCCGTGCAGGCCTAATAGGTGTACAAACAGCAGCACCTGCAATGTTTGATATTTTTAGATTATTACCTTCAAGTAATTGGTTTGCCAAACCCACTTATAATTATGTTTATGTGCCGGTTTGTAAAGAAACTGGTTTTAGAGCCAATACAGATTGTGAGCATATTGATACCATATTTATGCCACCAAATGCGTTGCGATCGGGGCTTTGTCCTTACCACAAAATAATACATTTAGATGCTGCGGGTTTATTGCAGGTAAATGAAAGTTGCGAAAGTCCCGCAAATATGGTTCATAAAAGTTGGTTTATTTTGCCACCATCCTTAGAGTTTTATTATAAGCCACGAAATGCAGATTATAAAATATTACCGGCATTTAAACCCGGCTGCAATGTTATAGAAACTCAAAAACAAATTGAATTGATTTATCCTCAAAATGATTCGAAAATATATGTTCCAAAAGAAATAAATGGAGAAAAAGGTAAAACAATTTTTACAGCTGCACACCGCAAGAATGAATCTAGAATATTTTGGACGCTTGATAATACTTTTGCAGGCACTACACAGCATTATCACCAGCTTGCCTTAAGTCCTGCAACAGGTAAACATACCATTACATTAACAGATGAACAAGGTAATTCAATTACAAAAAAGTTTGAGATAATTGATGAGAACAAATAACTTTTCTTATTAAGTTATACAAGATGCTGCAAGCATTTTCATATACTCTAATCCTTTTGTTTTTGCAAAATCTATATTTTTTTCAGGAATAGAATCCGGGTCATCAAAGTTTTCCAAAGCCTTTGTAATACTATCTTCCCGCAAAATATGTAACATAGGGTAAGGTGAGCGATTTGTATAATTTGCTGCATCATTTTCATTGCTACCTGCAAATAAATATTGTGGATGAAAACTTGCCAGTTGATATACACCGTCGTAGTTTTCTTTTGTAAGCAATCTTTCTCCTTTATCAACTAAATCTAAATATTGTAAAAAATCTGTAAATCCTTCTGAGAAAATTATGAAAGTAGTTTCAAAATTTTCATCATTGTTTAAAAACTCAAATTCATTTGCAAGTGCCGTTAAAGCAGTTTTAAAATCGGTAGTTTCAATAACAACATAACGCACAGATTTTTTAGCCAATGCTTTAGAGGCAAACGGGCAAAAGTTGCAGCCTATAACTACTTTTTTTATCCAGTTAATTGTATCACTTATTTCTATCGATTCTATATTTTCCTGAATTTTTGGAGCCAATATTTACTATTTAATTGATTGTTGTCAAATTTCGTTTTTTATTGCTTTGGTTTCAGTTTTTCTAAACTTTTTTATGTTCAATTTATTTGGTAAAGTTTTTGACATGATTCATTCTTTTATCTATACTTTTATTTTCTAAACTTTTAACCTATGGCTTTACACATGACGGACGATCCCGATGGACAAGATGATTACGTTGATAATGGCGGAGGCGGAAACAGAGGAGGTGGTGGTGGCGGCATGAACCTCGGCGGACTCCTAAGTTTTTTACCTCTTATTATTGGTTTATTTAGTGGAAGAGGCCGAAACTCTGGTGGTGGTAGTGGTAATAATGGCGGTGGCGGAGGTTGCGGCGGAAAAAGTATGATCATTCTATTATTAATTGGCGTAGCTGCATACTTTTTATTTTTTAGAGGTGGTTGTAACATGTTGAGTAGCACACCTGGCGAACAACAATCAAACGGACAGTTCTCTCAAAGCGGTTATGATTTTGATGCCAATGAAACTAAAAAAGCCCAGGTATATGAAGGGTTAGCAGATGATAATACAAAAAATCCTCTACCTGAAATGGTATCGCTTGCGGCATTTGCACCTAGCAGACAAAACCAGGGCAAACAGGGAAGTTGTGTGGCTTGGAGCGCTACCTATGCGGCACGAACAATACTGGAATCTGCAAGCACTAAGCAAGATCCAAACAGCATTGCATACAGTCCTGCATTTATGTACAACAATATTGCTTTGCAAGATTGCCAGGGTGCATACATACAAAAGGCAATGGAGTTTATGCAGCAAAAGGGTGCGGTAAGTTATCAGGATTTTAGATACGATGAAAATGATTGCAGTCGCCAGGCTAGTGGACAATTAGAGCAGCAAGCATCACAAAATAAAATTCATGGCTTTCACCGTTTAACAGAAACAGATGATGTAAATGGAATAAATATTCGTGCAGTAAAAGAACACCTTGCTAAGGATGCACCGGTGGTAATTGGTATGATGGTAGGTGGTAGTTTTATGCAGGAAATGTTAGGCCAAAAAGTTTGGCATCCATCAAACAATGATCAGGATATGACTGGTTTTGGTGGCCATGCAATGTGCGTTATTGGTTACGATGACAGAATAGAAGGAGGCGCTTTTCAAATTATGAATAGCTGGGGCCCAGAGTGGGGTGAAAATGGAATTGCCTTTGTACGGTATGGGGATTTTAAAAACTTTGTAAGGGAGGCTTATGGATTGGATCCTTTGCCTAAAAGAGGTGCCGCACTCAATGTAGCATTTGAATGTAATGTAGGGTTATTTAATCCTGATACAAGAACACAGGTGCCATTAAAATTATCTTCGGGTAATGTTTTTAAAACGGTTGCACCAATAAAAAAAGGTTCACGTTTTAAAATTGAATTTAAGAATGCTGTAGAATGTTACGTGTATATTTTTACACCTGCAGATGATGCTACAAAAAGCATTGTATTGTTTCCATACAAACCCATTCATTCACCTTACTGCGGTATTACAGGTTACAGATTATTTCCTAGAAAGGAATCTATAACTGCTGACCAGGTTGGAAATAAAGATATTATGGGTGTGGTTGTGAGTAAGCAGCAACTTGATTATAATGCATTGAATGCATCTATAAACTCTAGTACTAAAACGGATTTTGCTTCTAAATTAAATGATGCCGTGGCTGCAAATGCCATTACAAATGTTTCTTTTGGTAGCGGTTCAAATGGTAGCATGTATTTTAAAAGTGCTGGCGATGAAAAAAGTGTGGTTGCCTGTATCGTTGAAATTGATAAGCAATAAAATATTTAAATACTCGTAAAA
>JANPIF010000133.1:0-1344 GCA_031424845.1 Ferruginibacter sp. | reverse complement strand
AAAAAAAAGAAAGTATCAAGAATTTGGGAAATACAGTTTATCATTTATTATTAAGGCCTACTATTTTTATTATACACACAATTATCATAAACCAAACGAGATAATTTTTATAAACTTTAAGAACTTAGAAAAATACTTAATAAATAACTACCTCACCATTTTCCTTATTCACTTTTACTTTTTGCTCAAATTGCCCATCAATTGTTTTTCCGCAATAATCAGGTTGGATAGGCAATTCTCTGTCAAATCTTCTATTAACTAATACACAGAGTTCTACTTTTTGTGGTCTGCCAAAATCCTGCAATGCATCTAAAGCTGCTCGAATTGTTCTACCGGTATAGAGTACATCATCAATTAAAATCACCTTTTTACCATCAATAGAAAATGGAATTTCTGTTTTGTTTGAAACATGAATTTCGCTGCGTACATCATCTCTGTAAAAAGTAATATCTAATAACCCATACTTAATTTCCTTACAAGGGCAAAGCAATTTTATTTCTTCTAAAATCTTATTGCTTACATATACACCACGTGGCTGTAAACCTATAAAAATGGTATCGCTTAAATTATGGTCGTTTTCAATTAATTGTTGTGCAAGTCGTTTGATAACAAGATTAAATTGTAAAACTGATAAAATAATTTGCATAAACGAAGTTATTGATTTTGGTTTCTATTAAATTATGTACTTACTTCAATTCTTCCTTTACTTCTTTCAATTCTACTTCTTTAATATCCGCATCCATTTTTTCTCTTTTTGTACCTACTCTTAATCTTGCAAAGAGGCTCATATAAAGATTAGCTATCCACACCAGAGAAAAACCACCAATTAAATAACCTCGCCAATCTTCAAATAATAATTGATACTTCGTTATTATTAAAAATGCTAAGGTTATATAATGACTAAAACAATACTCGCAGGTAAACAAGTAAAAGAATTTCCTCTCAAAAACAGTTTTACACCTTTCTGATTTTTTCTTGCAATATTCTCTTGGCTCTTTAAATATTTCTTCGTGAGTAACTGTCCACGCAATGCAGGCAATGGGTAATGCTAATAAAAAAAGATTGGATACTTGGTTATCAATATTCATTTACAAAATTTAGAAATTAAAATCAAATAGTATACCATCAAAAATTATTTAAAATCTGAAAGTGTTGCGGTAAAAATTCCCCTCTCCCGCTTTTTAAAAATTGCTTTCCAATTTCCGTTATATCTTATTAAAGAAGGTACGGTGAGGTCTCCAAACTTTGTCATCTGCACATCCATATTTACTTTAAAATCATATACTCCTGCATCATAACTCAATGTATAATTGCGTGCTACTACATCAAAAGTAATGTCGTTAA
>JANPIF010000132.1:0-3780 GCA_031424845.1 Ferruginibacter sp. | reverse complement strand
GCTAGAGATTGGTTTATTGCAAATGGGGGAAAAGAGGAAGATGTAGCAAAACATTTTGTAGCACTTAGCACCAATAAAAAGGATGTTGAAAAATTTGGAATAGATGCAGAAAACATGTTTGTTTTTTGGGACTGGGTTGGTGGTCGTTACAGTTTGTGGAGTGCCATAGGTTTGAGCATCGCTGCCTCCATTGGTTATGATAATTTTGAAGAATTATTAAAAGGTGCACATGCTTCTGATGTTCATTTTAAAGAAACTGGTTTCGAAAAAAATATACCTGTGCTTATGGCATTGATAGGAATTTGGTATAGAAATTTTTATGGAACATCTACTGAAGCTATTTTGCCCTATGACCAATACCTACACAGATTTGCCGCATATTTTCAACAGGGCAATATGGAGAGTAATGGTAAATATGTAGATAGAAACGGCGACAAAATTGAGTACCAAACAGGCCCAGTGATTTGGGGTGAACCCGGCACAAATGGACAACATGCTTTTTACCAACTCATACATCAAGGAACCCAAATAATTCCAGTAGATTTTATTGCTGCAGCAGTGAGTCATAATCCACTGGGCGATCATCAAATGAAATTGATGAGTAACTATTTTGCGCAATCTGAGGCTTTAATGAATGGCTCGGAGAATGAAAATCCTTACAGGGTTTTTGAAGGTAACAGACCTAGCAATTCGTTTTTAGTAAATAAAATTACACCATACAGTTTGGGGCAGTTAATTGCATTGTACGAACATAAAATTTTTGTACAAGGTGTAATTTGGAATATTTACAGTTTTGACCAATGGGGTGTTGAACTTGGAAAAAAACTCGCAGTTAATATACAAGAAGAACTTATAAATGAAGAGGAAATAGAAAGTCATGACAGCAGTACCAACGGCCTTATAAATGCATTTAAAAAATTAAGGGCAGTATAAAAATGATATAATGAAAAAAACCTCTTATTGCTAAGAGGTTTTTTTGAATACTATAAATATTACCATTTCTCTACTTCTTCTTTGCTTCCGTTGTCTACTGGAGGAGCAGGTTCTTGTGGAGAAACTGTTTCTGTTTCAGTAGTAGAAACTTCAGCCGTTTCAGCATGCATAGAAGGAGCTTCTGCATCAGATGATGCTGGTGCAGCAGTATTGCTTTCGTCCCCTTCATATGGTGTATCGTGGTTGAACGCATCAAAATCAAAATCTGGCATTAGGTCAGTTTTCACATAATCTACCGCTTCGTTAAGTCCTTTTATAAACTTATTAAAGTCTTCTTTGTATACAAAGATTTTATGACGGTCGTAACCATCTGAATCGAATCTTTTACGACTTTCTGTAATGGTTAAATAATAATCGCTGCCACGTGTTTCTCTTACATCAAAAAAGTAAGTTCTGCGCTTGCCTGCTTTAATGCGTTTGCTGTAAACGCTTTCTTGCTTCCTTTCGTCGTTGTTGTTTTGTTCGTACGCCACTGTTGTTTGTTTTGTTTAAAGTGATTATTAAGTTATGTGTGTGACAAAGATAAAAATGTTTTTGATATTGCAAAATTTTTGTGAAATAGTTATTAATGCGTTTTTTTTCATAAAATTTATAATATATAATTACTTTAAATATTTATTAGTTTTGGTTTTGAAAATTAGTGTGAAAACCTTCTTAGGTGTTGTGGTTTAAATAGAATTTTTTAGGCAGAAGTAAGTCTTTACACTCTTAATTGATTTCTTACTATGAAACAATTTGACTAAAAAGTGTAGGCTCTTATTAGATGTTGGTCTGTTGCATAATGAATGTTGAAAAAAGATTTATTGTTGAAAAGCGACGGGATAGAAGTGGAAACCCCACAGTGTAGCGAAGCGAAACGAGGAGTTGTAACGTATAGCCCGATCAAATGTTGATTGATAGCCCAATGACGAGCGCACAAATATTTCTAAATTTATTTTAAGTGATCGCTCTCCTGCTGTTTTTGATACATGGTAAAATACATTCCTTTTTTGGCCATTAAAGTTTCATGGGTACCTTGTTCTATAATTTCGCCATCATCCATTACTACAATTTTATCAAATTTAAAAAGCGAAAAAATACGGTGCGTAATAATAATGGCTGTTTTATTTTGTAAATAATTGTATAGGTTTCCAATAATCTCATTCTCTGTTCTTGCATCTACTGCACTGAGGCAGTCATCAAAAATTACAATCTCAGGGTTTTTAATAAGTGCTCTGGCAATGGATATGCGCTGTTTTTGACCACCACTAAGCGTTACACCACGCTCTCCTACCATAGTTTCAAATTTTTCATTGAATGCATTTATTTCATTGAAAATACTTGCCTGTTTTGCTGCAGCAAACACATGCTCATCTGTAGCATTTTTTTCGCCAAAACGAATGTTGTTTTTTATTGTATCGCTAAACAAAAACACATCTTGCGGCACATAACTTATTTGAGACCGTATAGAATTTGTTTTAATGTTTTTTATTGGGTGATCATCATAATTTAATGAGCCTTCCTGCACATCGTACATGCGCAACATTAATTGAGCAATGGTACTTTTGCCACAACCTGTTCTACCCACAATGGCTATTTTTTCACCTTTATTTATTTGCAGTGAAAAATTTCTTATTGCATGAATACCTGTATGAGGATATATGAAATTCACATTATTAAAAGAAATATTGCCTTGTAGCATTACTTTTTTTGATGTGGGAGAATCTTTTATAACTGGGGCAGTAAGCAAAAATTCATTGATGCGTTTTTGAGATGCAACTGCACGCTGCGTCATGCTTGCCGTCCAGCCAATAGCACTTACCGGAAAAGTGAGCATTTGTATGTACATAACAAATTCTGCAATTTTTCCAACAGAGGCGCCGGGTACATTGTTTACCACATCTAACCCGCCCACCAAAATAGTGGTAAGCGTACTTAAGCCAATGAGCAAACCCATGGATGGAAAATATATTGCTTCTGTTTTTGCCAGGCTTAGTGCATTGCCTCTGTAAGCTTCGCTGTTTATTCTAAAAAAATTGAGCATAGCTTTTTCCTGAACAAATGATTTAATGACCCTAATACCGGAATAAGATTCCTGCGCATTTGTGGTAAGATCACTTAACAAAGATTGTATGCGTTCGCTTTTTTTATTGATAATAGTATTTACAAAATAAATGGCAAAGGCAAGAATTGGCAAAGGTGCCAACGATACAATAGTAAGTTTTACATCTGCCCTAATCATGAAAAACAAACTAAAGCCAATAATGGCAGCAAGGTTAATAAAATACATTATTGCCGGGCCTGTGTACATGCGCACCCGGCTAACATCTTCCGATATTCTGTTCATTAAATCGCCGGTGCTGTGGGTTTTGTAAAAGCCAGTATCCAGCTTTTGATAATGCGCAAATATTTCATTCTTTTGGTCGTATTCAATATGACGACTCATTACAATAATGGTTTGCCTCATTAAAAACATAAAGAAACCACTTATTATGGCAATTATAAACAATATAATACCTGTATAAAGTATTCTGTTTTGAAAAGATTTATCATTAAACCATTGGATAATTTTTACAACTATAATGTCATAATTATGAAGTTGGGAACTATCTACCACAGTATTGGTACCTTTTAATACAGTTACTACTGAGTTTACTACATAGCCCGTAAGTTGCGGAGAAAGTATGCGAAAATAATTGGTAAGAATTACAAACAATATTCCTAAAACAAATGAATATTTATATTTTTTAAAATATTTATTAAGGGTAGATAATTGCGTCATTGAACACAAAAATAATGATAATTACA
>JANPIF010000131.1:0-3041 GCA_031424845.1 Ferruginibacter sp. | reverse complement strand
TTTAAACTCGCAACCCGTAACCCTTTTTAAACGGCTGCGAAGGTAAGAAATGGTGACAACTTTTTAAACTTGCATTTTGAACGCTAAAAATGGGATTTTTAGCCGAACAAAAATAGGAGCAATATTGGGCTTCGGTGGTGTCGCACCCGTCCGAACGGCGTTTAGCCGGGCGGGCATTTCATCTTCAGCTATCTATTTAGCTTTAATTGTGCAATCTGGGGTTTGACTTATTAATAATGGATATCTACTCTGAAACAAAATCCATTTTTTCAAATTAAAATCATAATTTTCAAACTTGTCATTATCTAACTTTCATTTGAGTGTAAATAAATCTTACATCGCAAATCTTAAATCTAAAATCTCGCCATGGCTTTAAGTCGCATTTGGTCAGCATTCATCATTATCGCCATTGGCTTGGCTTGTATAAAAGGTTTTGTTTTTCCTGACAATGGAAACAAAAATATTTTTACAAACATGGTTACCGGTAAAGCAGGCGATACCATCAGAGTAAAAACACAGGATTCTGCTATGGTAGATGCAAGAATATTAGCAGCCATAAATGAAAAGAAAATAGATACGACCAATGGTATTTCAACTTTTAAGAATGGCTCGGGCAAATATGTTTCTTATAAAATACAAACTGCAAACGGTGTAGTTGATACATGTAAATCTGCTGTAGAATTATGTATTGGTTTAATTGGTTTGCTTGCGTTGTTTATGGGTTTCTTAGCAATAGCTGAACAAGCAGGTGGTATCAATTTATTAAGCAGAATTATTGGTCCATTCTTTTCAAAAATTTTTCCGGATGTACCTAAAGGCCACCCCGCAGTAGGACACATGATGATGAACTTTTCTGCAAATCTTTTAGGCTTAGATAATGCTGCAACGCCTTTTGGTATTAAAGCCATGGAAAGTTTGCAGACTTTAAACCTGGACAAAGACAGGGCGAGCAATGCGCAGATCATGTTTCTATGTCTTCATGCAAGCGGACTTACATTGATACCTGTAAGCATAATTGCATTGCGGGCATCAGCAAAAGCTGCTAATCCACTCGATATTTTTCTGCCCTGCATGATTGCCACTTTTGTTGCAACTATTGCAGCCATGTTGATCGTTTCTATCAAACAAAAAATAAATGTTTTTCAGCCGGTTATTTTAATATGGATTGGTAGCATTGCCGCCATCATTTCTTTGTTGATGGTGTACTTAAAATCGTTGGATGCAGATGGATTACAATTTTTTTCAGGTGCATTAAGCAACGGATTGATTCTACTTATTTTTCTTCTAATTATTCTCGGTGGCATTTATAAAAAGATTGATGTTTTTGATGCATTTATCAGCGGCGCAAAAGGTGGTTTTGAAACTGCTGTGCGCATTATCCCATACCTAGTTGGAATGTTGGTTGCCATAAGTTTATTGCGTACCAGCGGCACATTTGATGTGGTGATAGATAGTATTAAAAGCATGTTTGCTGCTATGGGTGCCGATACCAGATTTGTTGATGGCTTACCAACTGCATTGGTAAAACCATTTAGTGGTGGTGCTGCAAGAGGCATGATGGTAGATACCATGAAAACCTACGGCGCAGATTCCTTTGCCGGAAGATTATCATGTGTGTTGCAAGGCTCATCAGATACTACATTTTATGTGATAGCAGTTTACTTTGGTGCAGTAGCTGTAAAAAATACAAGGTATGCAGTTGGTGCAATGTTATTAGCAGACTTGGTTGGAATTATTACGGCTATTGGGTTGTGTTATTTTTTCTTTGGGTAGGAAAATTTGAAATTAAATATTATTTAGAATTTTATAATGGACTCTATAATTATAATATAGTTTTCAGATAATGACCCAAGACACCAGAAGTTGACACTGGAAAATTTTTTCCCGAAGGTTCGAAGATTTTTTCAATTGCCCTGTGCTTTAGCACAGGGAAGTAATTTTATAAGAGAAAGGGCTTTAGCTCAATTAGCACTACCATTAGATCACACTATCTTTAATAAACTATTTTTCCTACTCCTTATTTCTATCTGAAAAATCGTATTTCTTCTTTTTGCCTTTTCCTTTTTTAGTATCAATCCCAAAACTATCCGGTATTGCCGCAGGCACAATATTCTCCACATCTTCTTCCACCGCATCAAAATAATTTCCAAAAATATTTACGAGTATTTTAGATGTGTAAACAGATCTTGCAAAACGATTGCTAAGCACAATTACAGTTGCATCCTCTTTCAGCAATCGAATAAAATTTGCATTGTTACCATGCCACCATCCGGTATGAAAAATTATTTTTTTATCTTCTCCATAAATATTCATGCGCCAACCTAATCCATAATTTTTTACACCAGGTCTTTCATTGCTGTAAGGCATGTATGCAGTTTCCAAGGCATTTTTAGGAAGAAAAAAAGTATCTTTCAATACTCTATCCCACAACAATAAATCACCTGGCGTGCTGTACATATTTTTATCGCCATACACAGCATCTAAATTATTGTCAGGTATTTCTCTTCCTCTCCAATCAAAACTTTTTGAGCGAATTTTACCATCATCCAAAAAATGAATAAATGAATTTTTCATACCAATTGGATCAAAAATATATTCCTTCATAAATTCCGGATATGCTTTGCCGGTTACTTTTTCAATTACAAGAGCGAGCACGGCATAGTTGGTATTGCAATAATTGAATCTTGTATCTGCCGTACCAATATCTTTTATAAAACCTTTTCGTTCAATTAACCATCTTAATACATCTATGTTTTGCATAATGCTATCTGAAGGCCAACCAACTTTTTCCATAAAATACAAATAGTTTGGCAATCCACTTCTATGGTTAAGCAATGTTTTTATGGTAACACCAGGGTAATTAAAATCAGGAAAATATTTAGTTAGACTATCATCAATATTCAATTTACCTTCTTGTTGCAATTTTAATATCCCCATTGCAGTAAATGTTTTTGTAACAGATGCAATGTGAAGTGGAGTGGAAGCTAACATGGAATCTTTTCCATCGAGGTTTACAGAACCTTTATATTTTTCAAAAATAA
>JANPIF010000130.1:0-14490 GCA_031424845.1 Ferruginibacter sp. | reverse complement strand
ATAGCATTTGCAAAACTTGTTTGTACCGTTCCTGCTAATGCTGTGATGGTTGTTCCAGCCCACAATTCTGCTGTATTTGTTTTAATAACTTTTCCAACTTTGTTGGTAGCAAGAGTTGGGTCAATGACAACCGTTGATTGTTCCGCACCTCCAAAACCTACCAGGCCGTAGTTTACTGTTACATCATCGAATGTCACCGGTACATTCATTTGGGTTAGTGTTGGTGGCGTAGCTGTTGCAGGACCAAACTTTACATCATCAAAATAATATGTACGCTCTCCTGCTGTTGCACCCGTTACACCAAAGTTGAAAAAGATGGAAGCTTTGTTGTACGTAAAGGTTGGGTTGAACGCAGCTGTACCTCCTGACTGGTTATTAAAATTAAATTCCAACGTTTGCCATGTGTTGGCTGCGCCCGTAAATGTAACTTCTGTTTCACATGATTTAGTTGGATCATTTTTATCTTCTACTTTTAAACGCACCTGTATGTTTGTATGCGGACTCCACACTCTTACATTCATTCTTCTTTCTGTTGCCGTAAATGGAATAGCATTTGCAAAACTTGTTTGTACGGTTCCAGCAAGTGCAGTAATACTAGTACCTGCCCACAATTCTGCAGTGTTCGTCTTGATAACTTTTCCAACTTTATTAGTGGCCAATGTTGGATCAATAATAATTGTTGATTGTTCTGCACCACCAAAACCTACCAGGCCGTAGTTTACTGTTACATCATCAAATGTTACAGGCACATCCATTTGGGTTTGTGCAATAGAAATCAAAGAACAAAGTAAAACAGAAAATAAAATATATATTTTTTTCATGTTGATAATTTTAGCAAGGAATTATTGTAATTATTGTATTAAAAAATTAAGGAATCATTTTATATACCCTCACATAATCTACCATCAATGTTGCAGGAAAAGCATTATTGTCTACACCTTGTACACCACCCCAATTACCACCAACTGCTACATTAAGTATGAGGTGAAAAGGTTTATTAAAAGGCCATGCTGTAAAACCTGTATTATTATTTATAAATTCAAAATAGGAAACACCATCAATATATCCACGCACCGCATAAGGAGTCCAATCTATTCTGTATATATGAAATGAATCAGTAGCATCTCCAATAATTTTGGTAGCAGTTTTTTGTGTACCTCTTGTATGGTTGTAAGCAGATGTGTGTACGCTACAATGAATTTTGTTTACATCATAACCTACATGCTCCATAATATCTATTTCGCCGGATGATGGCCAGTTGCCATAGGCATTGTCGCTGCTCAACATCCATATTGCAGGCCAAGTGCCTCTACCTTTTGGAATTTTTGCCTTTACTTCAAAACGACCATACAACCAATCACCTTTACCTTTTGTTATCATACGAGATGATGTATAATCTCTACCGGATAAAGTTTCTTTTTTTGCAGTTATACTCAAATTCCCTCCATTGATAGTTGAGTTTGCACCACTTGTATAAAACTGCAATTCATTATTTCCCCATCCATTGCCGCCTGTTACATAAGTCCATTTAGTAGCATCCGCTGCCGAACCGGTATTAAATTCATCTTGCCAGACAGGCGTTGTTTCAAATTGCCAATTTTTTTCTACTACTTGCTCTGCTGCTTTTAATTCAGGAATATCTTTTTCTTGTGTGCAAGAAAAAAATGCGCTCGGTACAAGTAAAAATGTGAAGAGATATTTATTAAACATTTTCATAATTATATTTTTAAAGGGCAATAAATTTAAATTGGAAAACTGTGTTTGTTCCTATTCCATTACCAGCTCTTAGTGTCATTTTAGTAGCGGAAATATCTATGATGCGGTACATATTTTCATTAGGCACATCAGTTGTACCAATGAAGATTGTTGGAGGCACACCGGGTAATTGTATAGTGCCTAAACCTGCAACACCGCCGGTAGTAGCTGTAAATGTAAATGCTACATTATACGATCTATCACTACCACAATTATAATTTGGTGCAATGTTACCTCCATTAAATGTAGAACCATTTGCATTGTAAGTTATATTGTTAGACGCAGCAAAAGTGTACGTATCATCACTCTGACAATTACCATCTAATGGTCCGCCACCAAAGTACTGAGAAGGGTTAGATTCAGTACCTACAATAATCGAATTTGCACCTGGTGTAGGATCTAATTTCCAGGTTTTACTTACCGTTCCGGTTAGCAATGCTTTTATATTGGCAATGGTAAGTGCTTCAACTTTTTTAAATTTTATTTCAATCAAATTTCCACCGCTGCCTGAAATGGTAGCTCTTAATGTCATTCTATTTGATGAATAACTTTGTACTGTATACAAATTATTATCCACCATATCTGTAGTGCCTATAAATGGTTTTCCTGCACCGGAAAGTAATGGGTCTAATATTATTTTAGGTAATTGACCGGGTTTGGCAACTACTTTAAATTTTACCGCATTTGGTTTTGGAGCCTGGCAACTAAAACCTGCTTGTGCATCAAAAGTTTGACCTAGAGCATCGTATTCAAAACCGCCGTCCTTTTTAAATTTATACAAATCGTCCACTTGGCAGCTAGCTGCAGGGCCACTGAAATAAACCTGGCTACCATCTGGAGATAAAACTTTTATAGCATCTGCATCCGAAGTCCAAGTCCACACAGTATTGTTATTACAACCTGTAAGTGTGTTATAAAAATCGTTTTGGCAGGCATTTAATACAAATATTCTTTTGGTAATTGTATTGTTTCCGTTGGTACCCACTGTTGTTAAGCGTACATTGTATTCACCGCCATCAATGTATTGATGTGCTGGATTTTTTTCAGACGACAAGGGAGAATTGTCACCAAAATTCCATTGAAACTGTGTGGCTTCCTGGCTCACATTTGTAAATTTTACAACATAAGCAAAGGGTAAAGTATCTGGCAATGCTTTTATATCGAATGTAAAATCTGCTGTTGATTCAGATCCGTTTAAACTCAGCGTATCCTTTTTGCATTGAACAAACAAAATGCTCAATATCAATATAAAAATGGATGTTATGGTTATATTTTTTTTCATATTATTTTTTATTTTTTTTAGTAGCCTGCATTTTGAGTAAGGTTAGAATTTTTATCTCTTTCACCTTGTGGTATTGGCATAAATCTATGTTTTGCATTAATGTTTGTTTTGCCTGCTGCCGTCATCACTGTAATGAAATAATTTGGATTAGGGTGGCGCAATAAATCGTACCAACGGTGCATTTCAAAACCAAGTTCAATTCTTCTTTCTTTATACATAGCATCTAACCATGCAGCATCTGATAACCCCGCAGCCATGGGAGCAAGCCCTGCTCTGGCCCTTACTGCATCTGCTGAAGGTTTTCCTAATACAGGCCCTGCAGCTTCTGCATGAATTAATAAAACTTCTGCATATCGCATGATTGGAACATTTAAGGCGCTCCTCCATTGTCCTGCATCGCCAAGTGGATCATCTACAGAAATGAAATATTTTTTGGTGTTAAATCCGTTTGGCGATCCTACTAAAGAAGCAGGTTGCGTATAGGCACCATAAGTATCACCAGGTATCCAAATAGTTCTGTTCCTTCTTTTATCAATGATGGTGCTATATGCAGTTCCAGTTTTTTCATACTGGTCTACAAAATTTCTGGTAGGTACAGTAAATCCATATCCACCTTCGGGCACTATACCCTGTGCACGTGGACCATAAAAAGTATTAATACCTGTGCCAGCACCGTAAATGGAAAATGTACCACCACCACTTCTATATTGCACTTCAAACAATGATTCTTTTCCGTTTTCGGTGGCTAGTTTAAAGTTGTCAGCATAGTCTGTCCACAAACTATATCCATACAAAGAAGCGTTGTCAATAATTTCTTTAGCTTTTGCTGCAGCATTTACCTTATCGCCAAGGGTTAAATAAACACTGGCTAATAATCCCTTAGCTGACCCGGCAGTTGCTCTACCCTTATCCTCTCCTGTTGTGGTATTGGGTAACAACGTTTCTGCACTTTTTAAATCATTTATTATTTGTGTGTACACGGCGGCTTTCGGCGACCGAGCTATAACATAGGATTCATCTGCCGTTATTGCATTTGTATATAAGGGTACATCACCAAACAATCGTACCAAATGAAAATAATATAGGGCTCGTAAAAATTTTGCTTCCCCAATACTTCTATTTCTAATTGCTGGTGTCATTACTGCTACAAGTGGTGTTTTTTCTACCACAAGGTTTGCCCTTAAAATTCCAAAATAACATTGTGCCCACATTATTTGAATAATGGGATTGAATGATGTTAAACTAAAATTATCTAGTTCAGCAGTTTCCGCACCATCCCCACCACCGCCACCACCAAGGTCAGCATCATCGCTCATAATATCTCCCAAGTGCCAGGCGGCGCCACTGTAAATGGCAGAAAGTGGTGTATACACAGCATTTACAGCTGTTACAATTTCCTTTTCTGTTTTATAATAATTTTCTATTGTTACTTGAGGAATAGTAGGCGTTTCTGTAAGCAAACTTTTTTTACATTGTACAAAAAAAAGCAGCGTTACAAAAAGCAAACTAAATTGGTTTAAAAATATTTTCTTCATTGTTATTTATTTATTGTTTGAAACAGTAAATCCAAAATAATTTTTCTTTATTTTTTTTATTCGAATATGTTATTTAAAAATCTATTGTTACTCCACCCATAAAAGTTCTTGCTTGCGGATAAAATCCGATATCAACCCCATTGCCTACTTCAGGGTCTAAACCTGTGTAATTTGTAAACGTTGCAAGGTTTTGAGAACTCACATAAAACTGAGCTTTTTTCAAATTCATTTTAGATGACCACTTTGCCGGAATGCTATATGCTATTCGCAGATTTTTTATTCTTAAATAAGAAGCATCTTCTACAAACCTATCAGATACACGACTGTTTTTATTGGGATCTTCTAAGGTTACTCTTGGCATGGTATTGCTAGTGCCGGGTCCAACCCAACGCCCTAGCACGGCATTTGAATAATTCCCATTACTTACTCCACCTTCAGTGTACCAACGAGTAAAATTTAATACTTTGTTACCTTGTGATCCTTGTATAAAAAGAGTAAGTTCAAAACTTTTATAGTTTACAGTGTTGGTTAACCCATAGGTAAATGTTGGAATGGAATTACCAATATTTGTTCTGTCTTCGTCATTAATAATACCATCTCCATTTAAATCTTTAAACCTAAAATCGCCGGGAGCTGTACTAGTTGTAGGATCAGAACCTGCTGTTTGTACAGCATGAGCTGCTATTTCTTTATAATCCTGAAAAATACCATCGGTTACAAAACCATAAAAGAAGTTAGCTGTTGCTCCTTGTTGTATTCTCTTACTTCCACCACCAATTCTAGCAAAACCTTCATCTAAAGTACCTGATAAAATACCTAAAGAAATTACTTTGTTTCTATAAGAACTCAATACAGCACTTGCGTTCCAATTAAATGATTTAGTACTTGCTACTAAACCAGATAATGTTACATCTATTCCTCTATTTTGTAAAGTACCTGTATTAAAAGTTACAGGTTCAAATGTTCCTGATAATAATACAGGTGGCACATCCAGCAATAGATCTATTGACTTACGTTGGTATAAATCAATAGAAAAATTAAGTGCATTCTTAAATATTCCACCATCAATACCAATATTTAATTGTTCATTTTTCTCCCATCTAATATCAGGATTAAAAGTTCTGCTTATACCCGCACCATTTACTAATCCACCTGACCCTGTGGAATTACCAAAAGTGTATTGAAATGATTGATTGATGCTAGGAATGTATTGATTACCGGGTACATTTGGGTTACCTGCATAACCAAAACTTGCTCTCAACTTTAATTCACTTAACCATTTTACATTTTGTAAAAAAGGTTCCTGGCTCAGTCTCCAACCTACAGAAACTGCAGGAAAAGTAGCAAACTTATTTTGTGGAGCGAATACTGAAACTCCGTCTCTACGAATGGAAAAATTTATATAACCTCGGTTATCATAATCATAATTTAATCTACCGATGTAAGAAATAAAACGTCTGCCATTACCATCTTCTGAAGAATTATCTATTTGAGATGGATCTGTTATAGGTAGTACTTGCGGATTTAAAACAGGAATTGGTTGTAAAAAAGTTCCGCTTCTGCTGGCAGTTACATAAGAATACTTACTTGCTTGATAAGTATAACCTGCAACTGCATTTATTTTGTGTTTCTTGTATAATGTTTTATCATACGTCAACGTGTATTCTGATAAGTAATCGGGATTTAATCCTTTAAATACAGAATAGGAGGTTCTATCAAAAGGTCTTCCCCCTGACGATGGTGTTATTGGTCTAAAATTATTATTTTCCTGATAAACGAAATCCCCCCCAAAAAGAGCTTTGAATTTTAAATCTTTTATAGTTTCTATTTCTGCATACACATTACCGGTAATACGATATTTTGTATTGGTATTTTGAGGAACTTCTAACTGATATACAGGATTTGGCTCATTAAAACCATCAATATTACCATTGCCACCAGCATAAGATCCATCAGCATTGCGTGGTTTTACCGTTGGTGGTGCAGTAAGTGCCAGCAATACAACACTATTAAATGGGTTATACGTATCGGTACCATGTTCTATAAATTTACTCAGCGATAATGAGTTGCCTATTTTAATTCTATTACTAACTTTTATATCGCCGTTAAACCGGAGATTGAAACGTTCAAAATCAGTATTGTAAATAATTCCATCTTGCTTAAAATAACCTGCAGATAATGAAAACTGGGCTTTATCTGAACCACCTGCTGCTGTAAGATTAATGCTTTGAATAGCTGCCTTTCTAAAAATTTCATTCAACCAATTTGTGCCTTCACCATACTGCTGTTCTATTGCATTAAAATCAGCCAATTTTGGTAAAATTGTTTTTCCACTTGCTATAGCAGCTTCACTATTAATAATGGCATACTCTCTGGCGTTTAACATTTTTGGCAATTGCCACGCCTGTTGTATCCCTCTATAGGTATCAAAAGTAAAACTGGTTTTACCCGCTCTACCTCTTTTGGTTGTAATAATAATTACACCATTTGAAGCCCTCGACCCATAAATAGAGGTTGCGGCAGCATCTTTTAAAACATCTATTCTTTCAATATCAGCAGTACCAAAAGAGTTTAAAACATTATCCGCTTCCTGGTCAGGTAAAGGATAACCATCTACTACTATTAAAGGATTATTGGTTCGGGTTAGAGATGATATTCCTCTAATTCTTATTTGAGTACCTCCTGTACCACCCGGTGCACCACTACCTTGTGTAATAATTACACCAGATACTTTTCCTTGCAGCGCCTGTGCAGCATCTGCCACAGGTGTTTTTACTATGTCCTTAGATAACATAGTTGAAATAGCGGTAGACAAATCTTTCCGTTTTTTTGTACCATACCCTACAACTACTAAATCTTCTAAATCTTTACCCACATCTTCCATAACAATATTAATTACACCTGCTTTGTTCACATTATATTTTAAAAGTTTAAAACCTGTGTAAGTAAATATTAATGTAGAAGCTTTGTCAAATGAGATAGAAAAATTACCGCTTGCATCGCTTATAGTACTAGTTGTAGATCCATCCACCGCAATGGTAGCACCTACAAGAGCATCTCCTGAAGATTTGGAAGTAACCTTACCAGTTACTAAAATGGTTTGAGCATTTGCCAACTGATATAGCACACTCAACATTAAAATAATAAATAGTTTTTTAATTAGCATGTTTTGGTTTTTATATTTATTAACTAGAGATCAACATCTTTCTATATATATACTTTACCAAGTATTAAGTATTATAGAAAATGGGGTTTATTAAAATGCGTACCGCTTAAGTACGGCTAATAGTTTTAATGAGAGCTTTTTTACTGATTGATCTTATTTGAGGTAAGCGGGGAACTAAATCTGGTTGAGAAACTTCATCAACCAAAGCAAAAGACATAAGAATAGTTGTGTAAAAATTACTTGTCATATTCGAATAATTTTAAAACATAAAGGAAACAATCGTAATACAAATGTACAATCTATGGTATCCATTTTCTAATTTACTGCCACATCAATACTACATCACTTACAACTTTTCAGTATTAAACTGAGTAAAAACGCTACATCATTACTACATCTTTTCTACATCAATTAAAATTGATAACTTTAAATTACAAACTAATTAAATTATGAGGTATTTATTTATATTACTTCTATTTCCACTTAAAATTTACTGTCAGAATACTATTGGGTTACCCGATGTAACAAATTATACTAAACAGTTATACAGTGCAGGGTTACAGAATTGGGATTTAAAGCAAGATAAAAATGGTATCATTTACGCTGCAAATAATGAAGGATTGCTATCCTTTGATGGAAAAAACTGGAATTTGTATCCATTACCCAATAAAACTATTGTAAGATCTGTTGAAATTGGCTATGATGATAACATATATGTAGGGGGGCAAGATGAGTTAGGCTACTTTTCACCATCTATTAATGGTCAGTTGGTTTATCATTCAATTACCCCTTTACTTCCTGAAAAAGACAAAACATTTGGCGATGCATGGGATATCGTATCGTTTGGAAAAAGTATTTTTATAAGATCTACCAGCAAAATATTTAAGTTTTCAAATAATAAAATGGTGAGTTTCCATGCCACATCTGAATGGGGGTATTTAGGAATTTGCAATGGAAAATTATTTGCACAGGATTTTAAAACGGGATTATTAAATTTTGAAAATGACGTATGGTCAACTCTACCCCTAAAAAATGATTTGCCTGTTAATGAGCCGGTAACAGGTTTAATCGGTTTAGAAAAGGATTCCGCCATTGTAACAACATTAAAACATGGGCTTTATTTATTAACCAATTCGGCTGTTACCAAAATAGCCTCGGTAAACAACGAATTATTTGAGACTGATAGAATATTTGCAGCTTTAAAAATAAACAAGGACTGGCTTGCGGTTGCTACCAACAACAGTGGAATATATCTTATTAGCCATAATGGAAGTATCATTCAAAGTTTTTCAAAAAAAGAAGGGCTTCAAAATAATAATGTGCTTAGTATTTTATTGGACAAACAGCAAAATTTATGGTTGGGCTTAGATAATGGAATTGATCTTATCGCTTATAACAGTGCCATCAAACAAATAAATCCCTCTCAACAGGATGGATCAGGCTATACGGCTATTATTTATAAAAACGATTTGTATCTAGGCACCACCAATGGGGTGTTTAGTGCACCGCTGCCCGCAATAATTGACCTTAGCTTTGCAAAAACTTCGTTTAGTGCTGTGGCCAAAACAAAGGGTCAAACATGGGCACTATCAAGTATCAATAACCAACTTTTATTGGGACAGCATGAAGGGGGTTCAACAATAGAGAATAAAGAGCCTCTTACTATATCACCTAATATTGGTTATTGGAATTTTGTGCCATTATCAAATACTTTTCCTACCTCAAAAATGATTGCAGGAACTTATAAAGGAATAGAGGTTTTTGATTTTTTAAATGGCCGTTTCATTTTCTCTAAAAAGATTGATGGATTCGATGAGTCTGCAAGGTTTGTTGCAATAGATAACAATGAAAATATTTGGGTATCTCACCCTTACCATGGATTATTTAAACTTACTAAAAATAATGCAGGCAATTATATAACTCAAAATTATACTGATAAACATGGTTTACCATCAACTTTAAACAATCATGTATATAAAATTAAAAATGAAATAGTAGTAGCAACAGAAAAAGGTATTTATACATTTAAAGAGGATAAAAATATTTTTGAATCCTCTCCTTTTTATAAAAAAATATTGGGTGACCAAAGCATTCGTTATTTAAAAGAAGATGCACAAGGAAACATTTGGTTTATGCACGAAAAAATGCTTGGCGTAGTTGACTTTTCAGGCAAAGAACCCATAGTTGTGACATTACCTGAGTTAAATAATAAAATGCTAAGCGGTTTTGAATTTATTTATCCAATAAACAATAAAAATATTTTTATTGGCGGAGAAAAAGGATTTTATCATCTTAATTATGACAAGTACAAACAAACTGAAACCAGCTTACAAGTACAGATAAGAAAAGTAAAAACCATCGGTAATACAGAAACTGTTTTATTTGGTGGATATTATAAAGATATAAACGATAGCTTAACCAAATCGGCCAATGATATTCCTGCATTAGCGAAGGGCTGGAAAACAATTCAATTTCAATTTTCGAGTGCACTTTTTGGAAATATATCTCATTTGCAATACAGCTATAGGCTGAAAGGCTTTGATGAAATATGGTCGCAGTGGTCACAAAAAACAGAGAAAGAATATACAAATTTACCCGCAGGTACTTTTAGTTTTGAAGTGAAAGTGAGAAATAATTTTGGTAAAGAATCACCTGTTGTTACTTATGCTTTTAAAATTTTGCCGCTTTGGTATCAAACAAGCTTGGCTAAAATAATTTACATATTCCTATTTGGATGTATCCTTTTTGGATTATATAGATGGCAACAAAAGAAGTTTAAAGCACAACAATTAAAGTTTGAAGAAGAACAATTAAAATTAGAAGAAGAACAAAAGAAAATATTGTATATAAAAGAACTGGAATTAAACAAAACCGAAGGAGAATTAATTATACTAAAAAATGAAAAACTAGAGGCGGAAATAAATTATAAAAATGCTGAGCTGGCATCATCTGCCATGCACCTTGTAAAAAAAGGAGAATTATTGAGCAAGAGCAAAACAGAATTAGCGCATGTAATGAAAGGAATGGATAATCCGCAGGCAATTACTGAAGTAAAGAAGATGATAAAAAACCTGAGTGAAGATGATAAAATGGATAAAGAATGGGAAACATTTTCCAAGCATTTTGATACAGTACACAGCGATTTTCTTACTGCTTTAAAAAATACACATAATAATATCACCGGTAACGAAATGAAACTTTGTGCTTATTTAAGAATGAATTTATCAACAAAAGAAATTGCTCAGTTGATGAATATATCAGCACGTGGGGTAGAGATTGGAAGATACCGATTACGAAAAAAATTACAACTGGAAAAAGATACGAGCTTGTTTGATTATTTGATAAAAATAAAGAGTGAGAAGTAGGTGAATGAACAAATGATACTTCCAAAAAATTGCGGAGACGGAGAGATTCGAACTCTCGATACAGTTACCCATATACACACTTTCCAGGCGTGCTCCTTCAGCCACTCGGACACGTCTCCAATTTTGTTTATTAATTCAAATATTTTATTAAATACTTTCTTCCGAAGAATCGGGACTCCTTCAGTTCCGCCTTTGCGGAAGACACGTCTCCAATTTTTTTAGGTTGGCAAAAATACACTTTCAAAATTTATATGCCGAATATTTTTTCAGCATTGAAAGTTGTAATACTTTTTACTTCATCGATACTTATATTTTTTACCAATGCAAGTTTTTCAGCAATGTATTTTAAATAACTACTCTCATTTCGTTTACCACGCATTGGTACAGGTGAAAGATAAGGGGCGTCGGTTTCGAGCACAAGATGTTTCATATCTACATGCTCCAATACTTCTGCCAAACCTGCATTTTTATAAGTAATAACACCTCCAATACCCAGGTAAAAATTTAAACCAATGATTTGTTCTGCCTCAGCTAAACTACCTCCAAAACAATGAAAAATCCCTTTAAGTGGTGTATCAGCATATTTTTTAATTACATCAATTGTTTCCTGAGTAGCATTTCGGGTATGCAAAATTAGAGGCAAATCGTATTGTAATGCAAGTTCTATTTGTTGCTCAAGCGCATTGTACTGTTGTGTTACAAATGTTTTATCCCAATAAAAATCAAGACCTGTTTCTCCTATAGCACAAAATTTTCTTTTTTGTAACATTGCTGTTACTTTATCCATTTCCTCTATGTAATTTTCTTTTAAAGAACATGGGTGCAAGCCAGCCATAGAAAAACAATGTTTTGGATATTTTTCTTCCAACAAATCCATTCTTTCGGTATATTCTGAATCAATCGCTGGCATGTAAAATTTTTTTATCCCTTCAGCATTTGCCCTTTCCATTACTGAATCTATATCTTCTTTAAATTCTAAAGAGTATAAATGGCAGTGGGTATCAATCATAGTTATTTCATTTATAATGCAAAATGCAATAAAAATTGATGAATGGTTAAAAAAAGTTCATAATATATATTGCTATTAAAAATATCTATTGTAATTTGGCAACAGTTTTCATAGGGTACGGATTAAAAAAGGGCCAGGGTTTCTACCCAGGCCCATTTTTTTTGTAATTGTTTTAAAGATTACCTATCTGTTATTTTTTCAAAAGAATACCCTCTTGCTGAAAAATTATTTAAAAAAACCGGCAAAGTACTCCTCATTTTTTCCGATGCCTTTTCACTATCGTGAAATACAACTATTGAACCATTACGAGTTTTAAACAAAACATTTTCCAAACATCGCTGATTAGAAATTTCGGGATCAAAATCTCCACTTAAAACCGTCCACATAATAATTTTGTATGGTCGAGTTAATGTAGAAAGTATTTTAGCCTGAAAAGATTTTATCCTTCCGTATGGTGGTCTGAATAAATTACTATCTATGTATTTAGATGCTGCCTGTACATCTTTTATATAAATTTCATCTGTTGTTTTTTTTCCATTGAGATGGTTTTGTGTATGGTTTCCAATAGCATGACCATCATCAATAATTCGTGTATAAATTTCAGGATACAACTCTACATTATTACCAATGCAAAAAAAAGTTGCTTTAGCATTGTATCTTTTTAATTCATCCAATACAAACGGCGTGTGTATCGGATGCGGGCCATCATCAAAAGTTAAATAAATTTTTTTTTCAAGTTTGCTCATTTCCCATACTCGATCCGGAAACAATTTTTGCAACCATGTCGGCGTTCTAACAAAATATAACATTAAACAAAAATAAAGTTTATAAACACATTAAACTTTTCTTTTAGCCGCTCGTCTATCTTTAACACTTTAAAATTAATAATTATGAAACTCAAACTTATTTTACCTTTTGCAGCATGTGCTGTAATTGCATTTACAAGTTGTAAAAAAGAAAACAACACCACAGAAGATACCGAAATTGAAACAACATTTGAGCTAAGTGCCAATGGCGGAGTTGCAGAAAATCTCACACAAGACGCCAACGAAATTTTAAATGAAGCTGCTTTTGATAACAACCTCCAAGGCTCAGGTTTTGTTGCCGGTACGGGTCAAACAAATTCAATATTGGCATGTGCAACTGTTACTGTAACACCAGCAACTGGCTTCCCAAAAAATGTGGTTATTGATTTTGGTACAACAGGCTGCACTGCCCCAAATGGAATTACAAGACGAGGAATAATAAATGTAAATATTACTGATTCTTTGCGCAGACCCGGCAGTATTGCCACCATGACTTTTAATAATTATTTTGTAGGTGGTTTTAAGAAAGAAGGTACCATTACCTGGACAAACACAAGCTCAGCAGGAATTAAAAGCTGGAGACGTGTATGTGTAGGTGGAAAAATTACTGCAGCCAATGGAACATTTTGGTTACATGAAGGAACACAAAACATCGTACAAACAGCGGGCGCAACTACACCCAATTTTTTAATGGACGATGTGTTTTCCATTACAGGTAATAGAACGGTTACAAATGCAGCAGGGCGTGTAAGAGTAGGTACAATTATTACAGCATTGCAAAAGAAAACAGCTTGCGATAACATTGACCAGGGTATTTACCAAATACAAGGACCAAACCATGTTGCTGTTATAAATTACGGTAATGGCAACTGCGATAACAGAGCAACTATTTCAATTGACGGCCGGCCTGAAAGGACTTTTATTTTAAGATAATTTATCCATCAAATAAAAAAAATGCCCTCAAAATTTTGAGGGCATTTTTATAAATTAGAATTATTTATTTAAAACTAATTTTTCCAACAGCAATTTTGGTTTTACCAAAGAGTTTATCATCCTTTCCAATTAAATAAAAATCTTTTCCAATTGGTATACCTAACCTTGGCATTGCAGTTGGTTGGTCCTTGTTGCTGAAAATTGATTTCCTTGTGTATTTTCCTGTACCTGCATCCAAATAAACAGCATAGCAATCCGTTTTTCCAAACCTTGTAGCCATTTTTACTTTTTGCCCAAGTTGAGTTACGTTGTCATTTTTTGTATTGTCGTTAAACAAAATAGCCAAACTATTTTTTTCCGGGAGAACCAACGTACCTAATCCTGCATAAAAAGGAAAATTATATCCTCCAAAATAACTTGTACCAATATTAAAACTCAATCCAGGACCAGCATTACTGCTGCCAGATCTAATAATTTCTTTCTGATTTTTTGGTAACACATGTAACCATGCGATTTTTCCTGCAGCATCCATTTTGCTCATCATCATATCTCCACATTCATATACATCATAAAAAGTGGTTCTCGATCCACCACTTATTCCACCAACCCCCCCGCCAGAATAGGTAGTAGTGCTGTATG
>JANPIF010000129.1:0-4457 GCA_031424845.1 Ferruginibacter sp. | reverse complement strand
ACAATTACACCGAGCTATACCAATGCAGGAGCAACGTGTACAGGGACACCAATAACAGCAACTGTTACGGTAAATCCTACAGCACAGGTTAACAGCATTTCAAACCAAGGACCTTTGTGTAACCAAACAGCTTCAGCTCCGGTAAACTTTACAACCCCTACAACGGGTACGGTAACTTATACATGGACTAACAGTACACCTTCTATAGGTTTACCGGCAAGTGGTTCAGGAAATATACCAAGCTTTACCGTAAATAATAATAGTACTTCAAATACAATAACTGCGACAATAGTGGTAACACCACGTATTACAACCAACGGAGTTGCCTGTGATGGCCCAACGCAGTCGTTTACAATATCAGTACAACCGGCTTCTAACGGTAGTATAACCGGCGCTTCCAACACACAAACATGTGCAGGTGAAGGCGCTAGTGTTAATGTTACCTTGAATGGTACTACACCATTTACAGGCTCATTCAGAATCAGAGAAATTTTAAGCCCTACAGGTCCGGTATTTGGCCCTGCCGTTATTACACCAAATTTTACTTCCATTATAACTGGTGCTCAGGCCGTAGCAGTTTCAGGTAATGATTTACCTAATACATCAAGTACATCAAAAACATACAGAATAGATTTTAATTCTCTTACCGATGGTAATTCATGTGCTGCATTTCCTCAATTAGGATTTGTAGATATAGTTGTGAATCCATTACCTGTTATATCTGTAACAAGAGTTAATCCAGCTGGTGATGTTTGTCCGGGTACAAATATTGTTTTCAACGTAACAGAAACCAACAGTGTAGGCGGAACTTTTAACTGGGTAGCTAGAGATGCTTCCAACGTAATTTTAGGAAGCGCAAACAATGTGGCTTACGGCAATGGCGCAGTAAACACCAATCTTGGTGCAGCATGCCCTTACAATAAAACAGTAACATTCAGTTTTACACCGGTAGCAAACAGTCCGTTATTCTGCCAAGGTGCTACAGCAACAAATGTTGTAAATGTTAGAGACCTTGTTGCACCAACGTTTACAGCACCTGCAAACACAACGATCTTCACAAGTGCAACATGTACATACGATGCATCACCGGCAGTAACGGGTGATGTAACCAACGAATCAGACAACTGCTCAACAGGATTGAATGCAACATTTACAGATGTAAACGTAGCAGGTCCATGTCAGGGATCAAGAATAATAACAAGAACATGGAGTTTGGTAGACAACTGTGGTAATGCAGCAGCAACACAGGTACAGACGATCACAGTAAGTGATACGACCAAACCTGTATTCACTACAGCAGCAGGTTCATTGAACAGAACAGTAGAGTGCAGCGATGCAGCAGGACTGACAGCAGCACAGGCACTAGAACCAACAGCAACTGATAACTGTTCAACAGTAACGGTTAGCAAAACATCTGGCGGATTTGTATCAGGTACAACATGTCCTTCAGCAGGAACGTATACCAATACATTTACAGCAACAGATGCATGTGGTAATGTATCATCAGTATTTACACAGATCATCACAATAACAGATACAACTGGTCCAATTTTAATACAACCTACTGATACATTATTGAATGTAGGAAGTGGAAACGATTGTACAGTACCAATGCCTGATTACAGATACAGAGTAGCATATACTGACTGTAATGCAGTAAGCATTGTACAGTTGGCTCCAAACAATCCGGGATCTTTAGTAATTGGATATGGTGGAACAAGAACAATTGAATTTGAAGTAACAGATGCATGTGGAAACATGAGCACAACAAGTTTTGAATTGTCAATTGTTGATCAATCAGCGCCAACTGCTGTTTGCCAGTCAATTACCGTTAACTTAAATGCGGCAGGTAATGCTACCATTACTCCTGCTATGGTGAACAACGGATCATCAGATAACGATTGCTCAACAGTTACTTTGGCTTTAAGTAAATCAACTTTTAATTGCAGCAATGTAGGACCAAATAATGTGACACTATATGTAACAGACGAAAGTGGTAACGTAGACAGTTGTACAGCAGTTGTAACAATTGTTGATGTAACTGCACCGGTAATTACTTGCTTTGCAGATACCATTATAAAGAAAGGTGCAAACTGTACGAACGTAATGCCTGACTTAACATTTAGAGTTACTGCAACTGATGCATGTGGCTTTAATGCAGGTAGCGTAACACAGAGTCCTGCACCAGGAACCATTATTGCGGCAGCAACAAATACACAGGTTGTAACATTGACTGTTACCGATAAAAACGGCAACTTTAGCACTTGCAACTTTAATGTATTATTTAAAGACAGTACTGCGCCAATTATTACAACTTGTGCACCAGCACAAATTGGTTACACAAATGCAAATTGTATGGATACTATTCCAGACTTTACAAGCACAGTTGTAGCAACAGATAATTGTACAGGAACTGTAGGTTTAATTATTACACAATCGCCTGTGGTTGGTACATTGGTAGCTTTAGGCAATACCACAGTAACCATAACAGTAAGAGATACTTCAAACAACAGTGTAACTTGTACAACTACATTTACAGTGTTAGATAATACTGCACCAATCATTAGCAGTTGCGGCCCTGCACAAACAGCATTTGCAAATGCAAGCTGTAATGCAACGGTTCCTGATTTTACTTCGGCAGTAGTAGCAACAGATAATTGCTCAGCTACAAGTGCATTGGTTATTACCCAATCTCCAATAGCTGGAACATTGGTTACAACAGGTGTAACCACCATAACAATAACCGTTACAGATGCAGCAAACAATGCAACAACTTGCACCAATAGCTTCACAGTAACAGATAATATCAATCCAACCATTACAGCTTGTGCACCGGCACAAACAGGCTTTACAAGCGCAAGTTGTACTTCAACGGTTCCAAACTTTACAAATACAGTTACAGCTAATGACAACTGTACAGCAAGTGGATCGTTGGTTATAACACAATCGCCGACGGTAGGTACAACAGTAGGTATAGGAATAACTACAGTAACAATTACTGTAACAGATGCAGCGAATAACAGTTCTACCTGTACAACTACTTATACAGTGTTGGATAATGTAGCACCAACAGCTATCTGCAAACCAATAACAGTTGATTTAAATGCAGCAGGTAATGCAACAATTACTGCAGCAATGGTTAACAATGGTTCTTTTGATAATTGTTCGCCAGTAACATTGGCTATCAATAATGCTTCATTTAATTGTAGCAATGTTGGTAACAACAATGTTATACTTACTGTTACAGATTCAACAGGTAACTCATCTACATGTACAGCAGTTGTAACTGTGAGAGATGTAACAGCACCGGTAATAACTTGCTTTGGTGATACTACTATTGCAAAAGGATTAAACTGTACAACTACATTACCTGACTTTACAGGTAGAGTAACAAAAGCAGATGCTTGTGGCTTTAATGCAAACAGCGTTACACAAAGTATCCCTGCAGGAACAATCATAGCAGCATCAGTAAACTCAAGAGTAATCACGCTGACAGTAACTGATAAGAATGGTAATTCATCTACGTGTACATTCACTGTATTCTTTACAGATCAAACAGCACCAGTAATTACAAATTGCACTGCTCCTAAAACAGCGTTTGCAAATGCAAGTTGTTCTGCAACGGTACCTGATTTTATAAGTGCATTTACTGCAACTGATAACTGTACTGGCACAGGAACTATTACAAAAACACAATCGCCTGCGGCAGGAACAATAGTAACAACAGGTGTAACAACCGTTACTTTAACAGCAACAGATGCATCGGGTAATGCTACTAACTGTACAACAACATTTACAGTTACAGATAATACTTTACCAGTAATTGCAAACTGCCCATCAAACATTACATTAACATCAAATGGCGGTAACGCTGCAACATGTGCTCAGGTAGCAACATGGACTGCACCAACAGCATCTGATAATTGCGGTATAGCAACATTCACATCAACGCATAACTCTGGTGATGCATTCCCTGTAGGAACAACAACAGTTACTTACACAGCAACAGACGTAAACGGAAATGTATCGACATGCAGCTTTACTGTAAATGTTACAGATAATACTTTACCAGTTATTGCAGGTTGCCCATCAAATATTGTATTAACATCAAATGGCGGTAACCCGGCAACATGTGCTCAGACAGCAACATGGACTGCACCAACAGCAAGTGATAATTGCGGTATTGCAACATTCACATCAACGCATAACTCAGGTGATGCATTCCCTGTAGGAACTACAACAGTTACTTACACAGCAACGGACGTAAACGGAAATGTGTCAACATGCAGCTTTACTGTAAATGTTACAGATAATACTTTACCGGTTATTGCAGGTTGTCCATCAAACATTACATTAACATCAAATGGCGGTAACGCTGCAACATGTGCTCAGGTAGCAACATGGACTGCACCAACAGCATCTGATAATTGCGGTATAGCAACATTCACATCAACGCA
>JANPIF010000128.1:0-3494 GCA_031424845.1 Ferruginibacter sp. | reverse complement strand
GTCATGCAGGTACACTTGACCCTTTGGCCACAGGGCTTTTAATTGTATGTACCGGCAAATACACCAAAAAAATTAATGAATACATGGCGCAGGTAAAAGAATATACCGGCACATTTACACTTGGAGCAACAACACCAACTTACGATAAGGAAAGTACCCCTGAAAACTTTAAAGATTGCACTAATATAACAGCAGCCCAAATAAACAATGCTACTGAAAAGTTCTTGGGCGAAATACAACAATTTCCTCCTATTTATTCTGCCATAAAAAAAGATGGTGTAGCATTATACGAACTTGCACGGAGGGGAGAAGAAGTAGAACTAAAAGCAAGAAAAATTTATATAAACGAATTTGAAATTACCAATATCACTTTGCCAGTTGTAAGTTTTAGAGTGCTTTGTGGAACCGGTACCTACATCCGCAGCCTGGCACATGATATGGGAACAGCACTTGGTTGTGGCGCATACCTCAGCGAGCTGAGGAGAACTAAAATTGGTGATCATTCAGTAAAAGATGCACTCACTATGGAAAGTTTTATGGAGGGATTAAAGTAAATTCTTTAAGGTATTCAATACCAAACAAAAAAATGAATAAACAAGTTTAATAAAAATTTTTAAACAGGTTTGGTTGAACATCATTCTGAAATACTCAAAAAAAGTATCAGGCTTGTCACATAAAAATATAACCCGTACATACTTGTACGGGTTATTTATTTGTATAAAATATTCTACAAGACTGTATTTCTTATATCTTACTCGGCATATTTTTTTGTATTACAAATCCTGTTCTTGGCTGTACATTGTTGTTGTTTGTGTTGTCATTGCAGGTCTTACCCAGAAGCCAATATAAAAGTATAAATATTAAAACGGTAGAAAAACATCCACCACCAAGTTTTTTAGCACCGTAGCCTGCTATCAAAGTTTTAAATAAATTGTTCATGTGTTAAGTTTTAAAATTAAAATATAACATTAACATTTACAAATATGAGACCGCAAATATCCAGACATAAAAAAAACTCCGACATTTCCGTCGGAGTTTAAAATATCATTTAAAAAATTTATTATCTAACCAACATAACAGTACCCTGTAATTCTACCACTTTTTTATCTTTATCAGTTCCTTTCACACTCCACACATATGCTCCGCTTGGTTGTGGTTTTCCTTTAAAGGTTCCGTCCCATCCTTTTAGCCATTGGTTGGTTTCAAACATTAATTCACCATATCTGTTGAATACTCTAAAAAAGGTGGTGTTTGAAATCCCCACGGGTATTGCTCTAAAAATATCATTCTGTCCATCACCGTTAGGGGAGAAGGCATTTGGTACATAATATTGAGGGCCATTATAAACTTTTACAAATACTGAATCAAATCCTTCACAGCCTATAGCATCAGATACTTTTAAATAAAAGTTTGCATCATTATTTAATACCACAAACGGATTCTTCATACTCGGGTTTAAAATAGTTGCAGTTGGCGATGACCATTCGTAAGACGAACCGCCTGAACCTTGCAATTGATGTTGTACTCCTTTAACTGCTAATGTATCTCTTCCTGCGAATGCAGTTACAATTGGTTGTACTACCACTTTTACAGAATCATATGAGCTAAATGCACAACCATAATTTAAACTATCTGTTTTCACCGTCAGTTTATACCAAGTGGTTTTTGTAGGAAATGCTGTTACAACCAATGATGAGTCAAAACTCAAACTATCTTTTGGTGTCCAAACGAAATCCGAAATCGGTACACCTGTAGGCCCTGGAGTAGTATGTGTAATTACACCGGTTAGAATAGTAGATCCATCTTTACAAATTGCTATATTTTTACCTGCATCTACAATTGGTTTCCACCTCACATTCACATCTACTGAATCTTCTGCTGAACAACCCCCCAAAGTAGCTCTCAAAATATATTGAGCATTGTTTACCGGTGAAAAAGTAGCGTTCTTAACATTCAGACTATCAACAGTGTTATTTGACACGCCAACTGCTCTCCATTGATAACTTGTAGCAGGTGGTGTAACTACAGGAAATAACTTCACACTGCTACCTTCACAAATAGTACTATCTCTTCCAATATTTACTGAGAGTGGATTTGTTACATTAACAACTATTACTGCTCTCGGTCCCTCACAACTTCCCACGGTGCTTGTTTGGCTAACATAATAACTGAAAGTTGAATTAGCAACGTTTGTTGGAGGTGTGGGAGCTGTATTGCTTCCTGTTCCTCCTGTTGCTGTTGGATACCATAACAAATTGTTCCCCGTTGCTGTAAGTGGCGAAGCAACATCATTTGGACAATATGTAACAGGCGATGTTACAGATGGTGCCGCAGGTGTTGCAATAACTTCAACTCCTATTTGAGCTCTGGGAGATTCACAACCATTATTGCTTTGTGTCGCATAGAAAGAATAAATTCCAGCTGTTGTCGTAGAAGGAGTTGGCGCAGTTGAACTTCCAATACCACCCATTGCAGTTGTATACCATAATATGTTACTACCTGTTGCGGTCAATGCTGACGCAATTGCATTTTGACAATAAATTAAATTCGCTACCGCAGGCGGTGTAGGGGTAGGATTTACTGTAACATTTATAACGCTCCTTGGTCCTTCGCAACCATTCACTGTTTGGCTCACATAAAAGGAAGTGCTTCCACTTGTAGTAGTACTGGGTGTTGGAGCAGAAGAATTTCCCGTTCCGCCGGTTGATGAATTATACCATAATAAATTGGTTCCAGTTGCGGAAAGTGCTGTTGCAGTTTCATCCTGACAATAAACCACTGGACTGGTAACCGCAGGAGCTGTAGGAGTAGCAGTTACGTTTACTACAATTGCAGATCTTGGACCTTCACAACCATTTACAGTTGAACTCACATAATATGTAATGCTTCCCGGTATGTTTGTATTTGGTGTGGGAGCAGTTGCACTACCAGTACCACCAGTAGCAGTTCCGTACCATAATAAGCTTGATCCTGTAGCGGTAAGTTGTGCGGCAGTGGCACCCTCACAATAATCTATAGGACTCGTAACTGTAGGTGCACTCGGTGTCGCAAATACAGTCACATTTATAACACCACGTGGTCCTTCACAAGAACCTGTAGTCTGACTTACATAATAAGATGTAGTACCAGCTGTAGTTGTAGAAGGAGTTGGAGCCGTATTACTTCCTGTTCCACCTGTTGCAGTCGTATACCAAAGCAAATTTGTTCCGGTTGCCACTAATGGCGTTGCTATTGCGTTTTGGCAATAGGTAATGGGATTATTTACTGTAGGAGCAGTAGGGGTAGAATTGATTGTAACCACTATTAATGATCGTGGTCCTTCGCAACTATTAACTGATTGGCTAACATAATAATTTGTATTTCCAACAATTGCAGTAGAAGGAGTTGGCGATGTTGGAGTTCCAGTACCACCTGTTGCAGTTGTATACCAAAGTAAGTTAGTACCGGTAGCGGTAAGTGCTATTGCAGTAGTGCCTTGGCAATATGTAACAGGC
>JANPIF010000127.1:0-1658 GCA_031424845.1 Ferruginibacter sp. | reverse complement strand
TGAAAATACAGAATTTGAAAATATTGCATTGGACGAAACTAAACACATAGAGACGGCTTGGGCTGAACACCAGCTAAAAACTACATCAAATTTTGCAATGGATAATAAAGTAATATCTTGGTTTGTGGGTGGTTTAAATTACCAGGTTGAGCATCATCTTTTTCCTAAAGTTAGCCACATTCATTACCCGGAAATTAGCAAAATAGTGCAAGCAAAATGCAAAGAATTTAATATGCCTTATAACTATTACAATACACTTGGTGAAGCTCTTGGGTCTCACTTTAGAGTGATGAAACAGTTAGGTAAAAAGCCTGTAGAACTGGGTTCCAATATGGCTTTTGGTTAATTTGGTTTTATTAATGTACCAAAAAAAATACGCTTTCTCTTTAAAATGAGAAAGCGTATTTTTTTACAAATCACAATACAATTTCGGTTAAGAAATTAAAACTGTTATCAACAACAAGTTCATGCAATACTCCGCACTTCAGTGCAAAATTATTTTTTTGATGCCCTACGGGAAAGTCAAAGCAAACCGGATAATTATATGCTGAAACTTTTTCTAATACAATCTGCTCGAGCGTTTTGCCAAATTCAGCTCCAACATCATCCTTTTTTATTTTAAACCCGCCAATAATTAATCCTGCAAGTTTAGCAAGCTTCCCACTGCGTTGAAGGTTATAAAACATTCTATCGATGCTGTATAAATATTCACCGGTGTCTTCTACAAAAAGTATTTTATTTTTTGTGGTGATGTCGCTTGCAGATGCAGCGAGACTTTCAATAGTTCTTAAATTACCGCCAACCAGTATTCCTTTTGCTTTACCATTTTTATTATTTGTATTTGCAGGAATGCTGTAAGTCATTTTTTCTCCCTCTAAACATTTCCTAATGCTATCCAAGGTTTCTAGTTGTATTGGTTCTGCCATCATCGGACTTACAAAACTGTTGCACATTTTTGAATGTATTGTAGGAATACGATAATTTTTATTAATGTGACTGTGCAAAACGGTAACATCGCTAAAACCAATAATCCATTTTGGCCTTTTTACAAAATTTGAGAAATTAATTTTATCGATAATTCTTACAATTCCATATCCTCCCCTTGCACACATAATTGCTTTTACATTTTCATCATCCAGCAATTGCTGAAAATCAGCTAATCTTTCTTCATCAGTACCACCAAAAGTGAAATCTTTTTTACCAATGCTACTGCCTATTTTTATTTTAAAACCCCACGATTCCATCATATTTATAGCATCTGCACAATCTTCAACGGTAATATATCCTGCTGGACTGCTAATGCCAATGGTATCGCCTTTTTTGAGATAGGGCGGAATTCTGCTTACCCTTTCATCCTCTTCATTAGCTGATAAGCCTGCTGACATTGCTTTTAAACCGCTAATGGTTAATAAAGCAGATGAGATAAATTTTTTTCTTTGCATAAATAATTTGTATAAGCAGTTGTAAATCTAGGTTTGAAAATACTCAAATTTCGGTATTGAATGTACATTCGATATTTTTGCAAAAAAGCAAAAGGTAAAGTCGCATATTTCTATTGTACAATAAAAGCTAAATAGAAAGCTGAAGATGAAACGAGCGACGCCACCGAAGATGAACATAGCTATTGTTTTTGCCGGGCTACAAAATTTATTTTGTAG
>JANPIF010000126.1:0-5978 GCA_031424845.1 Ferruginibacter sp. | reverse complement strand
TGGCCCGCTATACATACCCGTATGAGCAATAATGATAATAAAGAACAGCAGCCCAAAGTTGAAAATTTATATTTAGACTGTGGTGCAAGGTCTAAAAAGGAAGTGGAAGATTTGGGAATACATATAGGTGCAGTAGCGGTGTATGAGGAGCGTTATGAAGAACTAGCGCATGGCTATTTAATTGGTCGTGCATTTGACAATAGGGTAGGAGGTTTTATGATTGCTGAAGTGGCCCGTTTGCTTAAGGAAAATAAAAAGAAATTGCCTTTTGGTTTATACATTGTAAATGCTGTGCAGGAAGAAATAGGTTTGCGTGGTGCAGAAATGATAGCCCGTAGAATAAAACCTGATGTGGCTATTATTACCGATGTAACACACGACAGCACTACACCGATGATCAATAAAATGATTGAAGGAGATTGTGCATGTGGTAAAGGTCCATCGTTGTGTTACGGGCCCGCAGTACATAATAAATTACTGGATTTAGTGCAGGCAACTGCAGATAAAAACAACATACCTTATCAGCTTAGGGCTGTGAGCAGAAGTACAGGTACAGACACAGAATCGTTTGCTTATGCCAATGATGGCTGCCCCTCAGTTTTAATTTCTATACCGCTGCGTTATATGCATACTACAGTGGAAATGTTGCACAAAGATGACATGGAAAACACGGTGAAATTGATGTATGAAACCTTGTTAAATCTAACACCAAAAACTAACCTTAGTTATTTTAAATAGAGAATAATGGATGATAATGGAAAATATATAAGGCTTTTTGGAACGTTGTTTTTTACTTTTATTGGTGTAATAGTTACTTTATTACTGATTATGCTAGGGCTGCGGTTGTTGTTTGGTATCCTGGATTACATTCCCTGGTTTTCGATGATGTTTACATTGTTTGTAGTTTGTGTACCCGCCATACTGTTTATAACGGTTTATATAATTTATGTTAAGCATACAAAAGGGCATCCTTCTAAGCCGGTAAAAATTTTTTCTTACGCTGTATTTACAATTGCACTTTCATGCTGGGCATACTTTTGGATTAAAGATTTAATGATATTTTTTAAACATCATTACAATGGGATATCAGCATACAACTGTTACAATTTAGCATTTTTAAGTGCCAATATATTTGCCATATTTTTTGTAGGAATAGTACAGGCACTAAGTACTAAAAAGGAAGTGGGATGGATGGAGAGAGAGAGGGATTGGGAACAATAAACTGTCTTTTAGTTCTATTAATTATCCTGCATTTTTTAGGTTATTTTTTTACAATACAAATGTAATTCTGCACATTGTTGTTAGAATTTTTTTATATGCAACAAAACTTCATTAATAAAAAATCCGATTCAACTTCAAAAGGTCTTTCAATATCTAAAGCAGGAAAGCAAAAGCTTTCTAAAAACCAGGATGCATTTAACAAGCTTACCCAAAAAATTGAAAGGCTGCAAAAAGAAATAGAGAAAAAACAATTGCAATTGGATCTTGCAATGAAAATATATAGTGCAGAAGTAGTTATTTCTAAAAGGGTAATTATGGAACAGCTTAGAGAGTTAGTTGTTGTTTTGTGGAATAATTACATTGCAAAAAAACTAGCCAAAGCAGATCAACGCTACCTTAAACAAATAATCAGTGAGCATTTGCAAACTTTACTGATAGAACTTGGTGCTGAGCCCGATACGGAAATAAAGAAAATATTTGAAGAGCTTCATGGAGATAATTATGATGAAATGCTTGAGCAGGAAAAAGATTTAGTAAGAATTGAAATGGTAGGTGAATTAAAAAAGATGAAAGTTAATTTAGCTGATGTGGATATAAATGATGAAGAAGCACTTGCTAAAAAATTACATGAAACCAGGCAAAAACTTTTTGAAGAGCACATTGCAAATGAACAGAATTTTGAAAAAAACAGAAAGGAAAAAAAGAAATCTATTAAACAGCTGGAGGCTGAAAAGGTAGAGCAAGAAATTGCAGATATAAAGAATAAAAATATTGGAACAATATATAAGCAACTAGCCAAACTTTTTCATCCAGATCTTGAACAAGACGAAGAACGAAAATTAGAGAAAGAGATTTTAATGAAAGAGCTGACAGTGGCTTATGATTCAAAAAATCTTCATGCATTGCTTTCGCTGGAACTTAAATGGATACACAAAGAAAATGAACATCTAGAAAACCTAACAGAGGAAAAATTATCTGTGTATTTACAAATTTTAAGAGAGCAGGCTCAGGAGTTGGAATGGGAGAAAAATGAAATACATCAACATCCTCAATACGCTGTTTTGCTGCAGGAGTTTGGCTGGGATGTAAAAAGATATCCTGTACAAACTGTACAAAAACATGTACAAGAAACAGGAGAGAGAATAGAGGATTTCAAAAGCAACATCATAGATTTCAAATCAGAGTTAGCCTTACGTTATATAAAGCAAATGATTAAACAATGGAGAGAAATGCAGGAGGAAGAGGCATATATTAATGAAGAAGAACTTTATAGAATGTTGTATGGTAAATAAATAATTCCGCTAAAATTAGCAGGATTAATATTAAAATTTTGGTAGAATGATCTTAACGTAAGAGTAAAACGTTTCCTTTTCTAAATAGAACTTTTCCTCGGTAGTCTGTTGCCATGGCCATCCACACATAATTCCCAGGATCTAATTTTACACCTTTGTAATTTCCATCCCACCCTTGATTATGATTTTTAGTAGTGAAAATTAATTGTCCGTTTCTATTATAAACAGAAAAGTAAGCAAACGATTTTATTCCTACAGGAAATGCCTTAAGAAAATCATTGTTACCATCTTTATTCGGAGTAAAAGCACTTGGTACATAAATTTCCGGACCATCGTAACGCCTCACTAAAATTTTACTGTAATTATCACAACCTTGTATGGTGAGTGTATTTAATTCGTACAGCATATCTTTTGGGTGTGTAGCCAAAGGATTGCTTATGCTCGTATTATTCAATCCGGTACTTGGGCTCCATTTGTAAGAAAGCATATTTGCAGTATCTGCAGTATTTAGTTGCACATTTTCATCCGTTGCTACAATTGTATCTCTTAATGCTTTTGATCTGTTGCGATAAATGGTGAATGGTCTAATGATGGTATCCTTACAATTATTTATTGTTTGCCCAATCAGCATTATAGGATTATTTCCTTCTTGTGTGAAATATTTATTCTGGGTTGCAGATCTTTCAGAAAGTCCGGTACCAAAATCCCATAACCATTTGTTTATGGCAGGAGACGAAGAATTATTTGTAGCAGTAAACACAACATTTCTTAATGCACATGAATCTGTTATAGATAATGAAATATTCGGTTTAGCATAAATTGTAATTGTACTATCGGCAAATTTTGAATTGCAACCTTTATCTGATTCAGCTATTAATTTTATGCTATGGTTTCCTGAAGTAAACATTGCTGATGGACTGGGAACATTTGAAGATGGAATGTTGTCGTAAAACCAATTCCAAATTAATATTCTATCATTTGTACTGTCTATCGGCATTGATGATAGATCAGTAAATTTAATAATTTCATTGTCGCATAAAAGTGGCCCTATACTAAACTTTGGTATCGGGGAATAATGTATCAACAGATTTCTTATTAAGGTATCAGATCTACATCCTTCAGCCGTAAAAGCAACCAGTTTTACAGGAACCAATCCGCCACTATGTGTGAATGGTAATGGATTTGTAGCAGTTACAATAGCACCATCAATTTGCCACCAAGAATTGCTAACCGTACTTGTCCCCCCAGGCACTGAAGAAGTATTTTGCATTGTAATCATTGTCTGATTTTCGCAAATTATGGGAGGGAATGTAAAGTCTGCCACCGGCTTTGATATTACCTGCACTTGCTTTGGTGGTGCTTGCCTGAAACAACTGGGAGAGTTTAAAACTTTTAGGGTAATATTATATGTTCCCGGCGTAGTGTAAACATGTGTTACAATGGGTAAGTTAGAAGTTGATCCATCGCCAAATGCCCATTCATACACAACGCCTGGAGCTAAGTTCGTAGATGTACTTGTACATACAAAACTATTTCCATTTGCACATTGCCTGTTATTATTTATGGTAAATGAAACTGTTGGTGTAGGTGAAACGTTAACAGTTATTTTTTTTCTTTCGCTTTCGCAGCCAAATAATTTTTTTTGTGCAACATAATAATTGAATATACCTGCAGTTGTTGTACTTGGAGTAGGAGCAGTTGTAGAGGGTAAGCCGCCAACAGCAGCAGTATACCAAAGCAATTCATTGCCTGAAACTCCTGTAGCAGTTAATATAGCTGGTGGATCTGATTGACAATAATAAATATTGGTAACCGCAACAGGTGTATCAGGTACAGGCAGTACGGTAAGGACCGCATCAGCAGTATCTCTACAACCATAACCCGGATATGGAACCATATCTACATGAAACATGGTGTTTAAAGGAGGAGGAGGGCTGATACTCACCGTACGTGTTGAACCAATTAATGTTGTATAATTATTATCGTACCAATAATAATTTTGGAAACCAAAGGGAGCATTAAGTGTTACACTATTGGTAGAAACGCAATACGCACCGGCTGCTATTACTCCACCACAACCCGTGGCTACATCTAAATAGGCATACCCAAAATGTCCACCTTCTGTACAATCGCCTGTTTTAAATTCTAATCTTACTAAGCGACCTGCAAGCCCAGAGAAATCGATAGAAGCCGGTGTCCAGCTTTTATATTTTACATTAGCACCCAAAGTTGAATTTAAGAATCCTGGTATTGCGCCCGATGATACATAATCGAACGATGCACAATTAATAACGTTACCGGTAAGTACATCGAAAGCAGAAACCCTAAACCTAGGTTGTTGATGTGCAAGGTGTGAAGGAACCTCAAACACCACTGCATAATAATAAGTAAGGCTAAATGTATCAGCGTTTGCAGGAATTTGAAAAGTGTATGAAATACCTTCTGCTTGATTGCCTGTTGAATTATTTCCAAGTTTTACCGATGTTGCGCCCCCATAAGGGCAAACTGTTGGAAATCCTCCATAACTATCCATTAAAGCAGGATTTGTCATTAGTTCATGCCTCAAAGGAGTTGGTGGGCTTGGACTTAAGCTTATATTATTAACAGTACCTGTGTAAAATGTTGTTCCAATAAAACAGTCCCAATTACTAAAACTCCCTGTTTCAAAATCAATATTTGGAGGGCAATTTATGTTTTGTGAAAAGGAAAAAAATGAAAAAAAGAGTATAGCAATAGTGTTGAGTAGAAAATACTTCATACAAATAGTTTTGGCTGTCTATTATTTGCAATGCATTATTAAGAACATCACAAATATTTGGTGGCCTAAATCTATTTTAAAGTTTTGATATTAAACAATATATAATAATTAATTTTCAAAAAAGGGTCATTTAACCCTTTTTTGAAGTATGCTTATAGTTATAATGATAATATGAAAATATAACACATACAAAAATTCCCCCCGGAGAACCGGCGGGAATTTTCTTTTAACCCTTAAAACAACCAACATGAAATTAGTTGAGATAGATTATTATTTACGGTAAAACATTGATGATGGTTTTGTTAGTATCAAATTAATTTAAACCAATGCCAGATCCAATACCTGCGCCATTGTTTTTACATAATGAAACTTCATTCCTTTTATAAACGCAGGGTTTATTTCGTTGATGTCTTTTTCATTTAAGTAACATATAATAATTTCTTTAATGCCGGATCTTTTTGCTGCGAGTACTTTTTCTTTAATTCCTCCCACCGGTAAAACCTGCCCACGCAAAGTAATTTCACCCGTCATGGCCAGGTAAGGTTTTATTTTACGACCCGTAAATGCACTAGCAAGCGCACTCATCATGGTTATGCCTGCACTTGGGCCATCTTTTGGTGTGGCTCCTTCGGGTACATGTATGTGAATGTTCTTTTTACCGAATAATTCAGGATCAATACCGGCCTTTTTTGCATTTGCCTTAAGCC
>JANPIF010000125.1:0-2762 GCA_031424845.1 Ferruginibacter sp. | reverse complement strand
ATTTTTAGCATACAGTTCATTTAACTGCGCAATCGTTATCCAGTTTATTTTTTCCTTTTCTATTTTATCAAACGAAAATAAAAATGTTATCGCAATGAGTAAAACGATTTGGGCCGTAATTTTCTTCATAGTGAAATGCTTTAGCTTTGTAATATGAGTGAAAAATTAAGACAAAAAATTGTAGTGGCAATCACCGGTGCAAGCGGTTCAGTTTACGCAAAAGTATTATTAACAAAATTATCTCAGTTAACGGATCAAATTGAGGAGTTAGGAGTGATAATGACGGAGAATGCAAAGGATGTATGGAAGACAGAATTGGGTGATGAAGGCTACAAAGATTTTGATGTAAAATATTTTAGTCAGCAAGATTTTTATGCACCTTTTGCATCAGGCTCAGGGCAATATAAAACAATGATAATTGTCCCATGCAGTATGGGTACGCTTGGAAGAATAGCAACCGGTATTTCCAATGATTTAATTACCCGTGCGGCTGACGTGATTTTGAAAGAAAGACGAAAATTAATTTGTGTGGCGAGAGATACCCCGTATAATTTAATGCACATAAGAAATATGGAAACGATCACGCTTGCTGGTGGAATTATTTGCCCTGCAACACCCTCTTTTTATAGTCTACCAAAATGCATTGAAGAAGTTGCAGCTACAGTAGTTGACAGAATTATTGACCTTACAGGTCTTCAACAGAACAGTTATCGCTGGGGAGAGAAATAGTTATAAAAATTTTATTTAAAAAGCCCGCCAATTTTATTTTGGCGGGCTTTTTTGATGTGTAGATAACCGTACTTTTCTTTTTTAGAATTTAATAAAATTCAATCCAATAGATTTACCATTTTGCTCTAATTTAATAAAGTAAGTACCCTTTGAGAAATTTGCAAATTCATTTAAAATATTTTTCTGATATTGACCTGCTACTTTCAAACCGTCTGAAATTACCATTATACTACGACCATTTTTATCAAGTATATTAAAAGTAACCTCACCCGATCCTGGAACTATATAATCAATAATTGCATTGGTACTAACTGGATTCGGAGTAATTTTTAAACCGATGCCATCTTTAATAATAGCAATTCTGTTGTTTCTTGATGCAGTTGTAAATGTCTGCACTGTTGAAACATTTCCTGATCCTGTAGCTACACAATTCGAAACAATTCTCCATTGATAAGTAGCACCAATTGTAAGTCCTGAAAGATCGTATGTATTTGTCTGCAACCCTGAGGCAGCAACGATCCATGTTGTAGCCGAAGCAAGTTTATATTCAACTGTAAAAAATGAACCACTTTGCGTATTCCAATTAAGTGTAGCACTATTTAGTGTAATTGCACTTGTTGATAAAGTAACCGGTGCAGCAGGAGTTGCAGTGATAATTACCTGGATGTTTGCTCTTGCACCTTCGCCACAACTATTTGTTTGTGCAACATAAAAATTGAACGTGCCTGCAACTGTTGTACTAGGAATTGGAGCTGCGCTGCTTCCTGTTCCTCCTGTTGCGGTTGTATACCATACCAAATTTGTTCCTGTTGCGGAAAGTGCCGTAGCCGTTACGTTTTGGCAATATGTTATGGATGAAACAACCACCGGTGCTACAGGAAGTGCAGTAACGGTAACTGTAATTGCTGAACGAGGACTTTCACATGTGCCTTGCGTTTGACTTACATAGAAAATAGCTGTGCCCGCAGTTGTTGTAGTAGGGGTAGGAGCGGTTGTGGTTCCCGTTCCTCCTGTAGCTACTGTGTACCATAAAAGATTTGAACCTGTTGCTGTCAACGGCGTTGCCGTTGCGCTTTGGCAATAATTTACATTTCCATTTACTGTAGGTGCAACTGGTGTAACGTTTACGTTCACAACAATTGAAGCCCTAGGGCTTTCACAGCCGTTGTTTGTTTGGCTCACAAAAAAAGTTGTGCTACCAACAGTCGTTGTAGACGGCGTTGGTGCAGTTGCACTTCCTGTTCCACCTGTTGCAACGGTATACCATAATAAATTATTTCCTGTTGCTGTAAGTGCCGTAGCCGTTGCATTTTGGCAATAACTAATTGTTGAAGTAACGGCAGGTGCAGCAGGTATAGGATTTACTGTCACTGTAATAGAAGCTCTCGGACTTTCACCACAACTTTGTGTTTGCGATACATAAAAAATGGTAGTACCCGCCGTTGTTGTTAATGGTGTTGGCGCAGTAGAAATGCCTGTTCCGCCCGTTGAACTTGTGTACCAAAGTAAATTTGTACCCGTTGCTGTAAGCGCCGTTGCTGTTGCATTTTGGCAATAGTTAACCGGTGAAGTTACAGTTGGTGCTGCTGTTGTTGCAGTTATGGTAACAGTAACTAATGTGCGTGGGCTTTCACAACCATTCGCACTTTGACTAACATAAAAATTGGTACTTCCAATTGTTGTAGTGAATGGAGTAGGAGCTGTTGCACTACCCGTTCCACCCGTTGCTACTGTATACCACAATAAATTTGTTCCGGTTGCTGTAAGCGGAGTAGCTGTTGCGTTTTGGCAATATGTTACCGGGCTTGCAGCAGTAGGTGCAGCAGGTATTGCATTTACATTTACTGTAATTGCAGCTCTAGGACTTTCACAGCCGTTGTTTGTTTGGCTTACATAAAAAATTGTGCTGCCAACAGTCGTTGTAGAAGGCGTTGGGACAGTTGCACTTCCGATACCACCTGAAGCAACGGTATACCATAATAAATTGTTTCCTGTTGCTGTAAGTGAGGTGGCTGTTGCATTTTGGCAATAAC
>JANPIF010000124.1:0-2270 GCA_031424845.1 Ferruginibacter sp. | reverse complement strand
AATGTTGTAAAAGAACCTGTGGTACCAACTCTATACTGTAGAACCATTCCAATATCTCGGGCATTAGCAATACTTAGAGTTAAACTGTAAGCAACTGAAATATTTGTTAGGTTTGTTGTGTTTATAGCTAAAGCTGTTTGTGAAGTTCCATTGGTCGTATTGCTTGATTGGAGAATAGTTAATCTTCCATCGCTTGATACTGCATGACCGTATTGCCCACCACCACCACCCGAAACAGGAGTCGTATTAAAAAGTACTCCCGACAACATATCTGTTCCAGGTAAACTTACTTCTGCAGCAGCCTGCGTTCCATAAGGTCTTGTCCCACTTCCAGTCCACGCTGCCATGCCAGAAAAAGGTGGGGTAAAATTGGCTGTACCAAAATTGATTGAAACAGGTAAATTTAAAGGATTAGGATTTGTTTGCGAAAACCCTGAAATAAAAAACAAAAGAGTAAATAATAAAGAGGCGTAAATTTTTTTCATACACAATTTTTTATAAGGTTGCAAATGTAGAAGTTTATCTACAAATTCATGTTAACATAATATCAACAAAAAGCCCGTCAATATTGAATTGACGGGCTTTTTATATATTTATAATTTCTAATAAATTATTTTGCTAAAGCATTAATTTTTTTTGCCAATTTGCTCTTTAAATTAGCTGCTTTGTTTTTATGAATTGTACCACGCTTAGCTAATTTGTCAATCATTGAAGCTACGGATGGTAATTTATCAGTTGCGGCACTCTTTTCATCCAATGATCTAATATCACGAATTGCGTTACGGGTAGTTTTACCATAGTAACGGTTACGATCTCTACGTTTTGAGCTTTGTCTAACGTCTTTTTTGGTTGCTGCGTGATTTGCCATTGTTCTTATTTTTGGAGTGCAAATGTAGGAATTTTCTTTAAAACAACATCATGTTTTTATAATTATATTTTAAATAGATAAGTTTTAAGCGATATTCATGAATTCTTACCTTGTTTTAAGTACTTAAAATCCGATATTTGCACGCAATTTGGCACTATCTAAGCAATTAACCTATAACATTACAATGAAGGATTTCCAATATATTACTAACGCCCATCCATCTTACGTAGAAAATCTTTACAACGATTATGTTGCAAATCCTTCTTCTGTGGATGCGGATATGAAGAAATTTTTTGAAGGTTTTGATTTTGCAGTGGGAAATGGTATGGTATCAAATGGTAAATCTGCCAGTACCTCACCTGAAGCCTCACCTGTTTCAGTAACTAATATTGATAAGGAATTTGCTGTTTACCAGCTCATACAGGCTTACCGAAAAAAAGGACATTTAATTGCTAATACCAATCCTTTAAAAGAGAGAAAAGATAGACATGCAAATTTGGCATTGGCTGATTTTAACCTAAGTGATGCTGACCTTGCAACAGAGTTTGAAGCAGGGAGATTTATTAATCTGGGTAAAACAAGTTTGCAAAATGTCATAGCACATTTACAAAAATCTTACACCCATCACGTAGGTGTGGAATACAGTGCATTAAACGATATAAAAAAAATACAGTGGCTCTCCAATGAAATGGAAATATCGTTTCACAAGCCGATGCCTATCGAACAAAAAAAACGTATTCTTCAAAAGTTGAACGAAGGCGTAATGTTCGAAAAATTTTTACATACAAAATACATCGGGCAAAAACGTTTTAGCCTGGAAGGTGGAGAAAGTACTATTGCTGCATTGGATGCTATCATAAATATGGGTGCAGAAAAAGATGTGCAGGAAGTAGTTATAGGAATGGCACATAGAGGAAGATTAAATGTGCTGGCAAATGTGATGGGCAAAACCTATGAACAAATTTTTACAGAATTTGAAGGCACTGCAATACCCGATACTACTATGGGAAGCGGAGATGTAAAATACCATTTAGGTTATAGTACACAGGTAGATACAAGTGTTGGTAAAAAAATAGATTTAAAACTTTGCCCAAATCCTTCTCATTTAGAAACTGTGGACCCTGTTGTAATTGGTTATGCCCGCAGTAAAGCAGATGTTTTGTACAACAGCGATTTCGATAAAATTTTGCCATTATTAATTCATGGAGATGCATCTATAGCAGGGCAAGGAGTGGTGTACGAGGTATTACAGATGAGTAACCTTAAAGGATATTACACTGGCGGTACTATTCACTTTGTTATAAATAACCAGGTTGGTTTTACTACAGATTTTGATGATGCCCGAAGTGCAGACTATTGTACATCGGTGGCTGCTATGGTACAGGCTCCGGTTTTACATGTA
>JANPIF010000123.1:0-5478 GCA_031424845.1 Ferruginibacter sp. | reverse complement strand
GAAGATGTTTTAAAGCAACTTTCATTACCGGTTTTTGTGAAGCCAAACAATGGCGGCAGCAGCATTGGTATGAGTAAGGTAAATAATGCCAATGAGCTACAACCTGCATTGCAAAAGGCTTTTAAGGAAGATGAACAGGTATTGGTAGAAGAATTTATACAGGGAAGAGAATTCACCATTGGTGTGTTTAAGAGCAAGGGCAAAATAATAACCCTGCCTATGACGGAGGTTATTTCTAAAAATGATTTTTTTGATTTTGAAGCAAAATACGAAGGTAAAAGCGAAGAAGTAACGCCGGCAAAAACAACTGATAAAATAGCAACACAAATAAAAGCTGCAGCCGAAAAAATTTACAAAGTTTTTAATTGCAAGGGCATTGTTCGCATAGATTTTATATATGAAGAAAAGCAGGAACAACCTTATATGCTGGAAATAAACACTGTGCCTGGTCAAAGCGCAGCAAGTATTGTTCCGCAGCAGGTAGCAGCTATGAACAGTACTTTAAAAGAATTTTACAGTTTATTATTAGAAGAATGTTTTTTGTGATGATTATATTGCACTTTCTTGAAAACTAAAACAACCAACAGTGTTTAAATTTATAACGCACAGACCATTTTGGGTGAACCTGATTGTAATTATTTTACTCTCCATATTTTTAGTATGGGGATTTTTGCAATTACTTGGTGCAATAACCAAACACGGCGAATACTTAACCGTGCCTGCAGTTACCTCCAAAAACACGGCTGAAGCGGTGAAAATATTAGAAAGCAAAGGTTTTGATGTAGTCATACAAGATTCTGTTTATGTAGATACCGCAAAAATGGGAACGGTTTTAAAACAGTTTCCTGAACCAAACAGTACTGTAAAAGTAAACAGAATAGTATTGCTTACCATTAACAGAAGCACCTTACCAATGGTAGATATGCCCATGTTACAAGGTAAATCTTTAGGTTATGCTTTGGAAATTTTAAGGCGAAGTCATTTGCAGGTTGGTGATACCACATACAAACCTGATTTTATGATGGGCTCTGTTTTGGAGCAAAGTTATAATGGAAACATAATTTCATCCGGCGCAAAAATTCCATGGGGTAGTAAAGTAGATATGGTTATTGGCGGTGGACTTGCAAACGATGAACTACCAGTACCATCCTTATTAGGTTTAACTTATGGCGAAGCAAAATTGGTATTGGAGCAAAATGGAATCATGCTTGCCTCCACTGTTGTAGATTTAGGGGTATCTGATACTGCTAACGCTTTTGTATATAAACAAGTACCACCAAAATTTACGGAAGATAAACGCCCCGTTTACATACGCCAAGGGCAGGTAATGGATGTGTGGGTTTCCAAAGAAATGAAATATATAACTGACTCAACAACTACAAACGAATAAGCCATGAAAAGTATCACTGTAACCGAATTAAAAAATAGAATTGCCAACAACGAATCGCTTCATTTACTTGATGTAAGAGAACCGGATGAAAGATTGGAGTTTAATATAGGCGGCACTTTTATACCATTGGGCCAGGTTATGGCCATGCAGACTGACGAAATAGAAAACCTCAAAAACGAAGAAATTATTTGCTATTGCCGCAGCGGTAAACGCAGCACCCAAGCTGCTATGATGCTCGAAACAATGGGCTTTACCAATGTGGTTAATTTGGATGGTGGGATGTTGGCTTGGCAGGGTGGGTAGTGTTGATTTTAATTCTTAGAAGCATGGGCATTTGAAACATAGATGAACATTGGTCTCCCGCTGTCTGTAGTAGTGCCGCCACAAATTTGTTATACTCAAAATTTTAATATTGCGGCAGCTACTACTGCCCATCGGGGCTACGCTGAGCAGGGGATTTTTATTGGACTTTTATTGGCATAAATAGATTAGCGAACGTTGTAGGAGACATGCATCACAACGGGGTGGAAGGAGCACCACATCTTAACATATGATCTACTAAAAAACTTAAATCTAAATTTATAAATCCCCCCATTATCCGTAGATTCAAGCGAAGCGTCTCTTCGGATTTTTAATAAAGACGAGTATGTACTCATCACCCACTGCCTCAATAAATTATCTGCTTATTTCTAATAACCCATTGCTTGTTGTGTAATAGTCAACAGGACTGCTATACCGGTAGTCTTCTGACCTACTTCGCCTCGTTCCGTGTCGCCACGCAACTCACGCTGCAATCAAAAATCACAATCTCCGCTTCATTCTACTCCACAATAAAAGCTGAAAAAAGATAAAATACCCAAAGGCTCCCGACAAAAATGTACGGGACACAGTGGGGGATAGAAAAGGAAATCCTTTTTTGCTGCATTTGAGCAAAAAAATTGCAGTGAATAGCTCCCGCATCAAGTGCGGGACAGGCTCCAACAAAAGCTGAAAAAAGATCCTTTGCTCACAGCCCCCAAACAAAAATGGTCAATGATAAATTTTGAAATTCACCATTGACCATTCACAATTCACTATTGACCCAGCTATTTTCCAATCATACTATCGACACTCACTTTGCCTGCGCCTAATAATAGTTGTACAATAAAACAAATTAAAAACAACGCAGCCACCTGGCCTTCGCCGAAAAAATCGCCTTTGTGTGCTTTAAACAATGCAACACCCATACAAATAATTAATGGAATACATGCCAGCCTTGTAAATAAACCTAGCATTACTAAAAGGCTGCAGAAAAATTCTGCAAAAATAACCAAGGCAGTAGTGGCTTTGGCGCCTATGCCCATAAAGTTCATCATGTGCGAAGCGGTTTCATTAAAGTGAACCATCTTGTCATAACCATGCACAAGCATGAGTCCGCCGGCCGCTATTCTTAAAAATAACATGGCTGTATTAAATGCACCAGCAGAATAATGGGTGGAAAGTAATTTTCTCATTTTTAATAATTTTGGTTTTTTAGATAATGGTATAAATTTGTAAAGAATTATTCTTTTATCAACTCTTTAACAGCAAAGTAAAAATACTTTTCATTTGTTTACATTGCGCAATATCCGATTTTTTATTTTTTTTAAACGGTATAATTGTTGCTCTTGCCACGCAAAGCATAATAGGCAACTTTTAACCTTCAATCTTAACCAACAGATGACTAAACGATTTTTAACCACCATGCTTGCTACAATGCTTACCTGTATTGTATTTGCACAGCCCACACATGTTATTATTGATGAAGAAAAAGATTATAAAACCGTAAAAGAATTTATAGCAAAAGAGCAATATGCTTTTGCTTACCCATTGGTAAAAGAATTAAAATTAAAATATCCTCCCAATAAAAAAACTGACCACGCCTACATAAATGATGATATAGATTATTACAATGCTTTATGCGAATTAAAATTACTGCAGGATATTGGGAGAGAAGATGCCATTCTTTTTATAAACAGTGTAAACAACCAGCCCCGCAGCCAGATAATGAGTTTTCACCTGGCACATTATTATTTTTTAAAAAACGATTTTCAAAATGCTATTACCAGTTTTGATGCTGCAGGTTATGAAAACTTAAGCAACGAACAAATAGCAGATGCAAAATTTGAAAAAGCATATGCACATTTTAATCTAAAACAATTTGCAGAGGCTAAGCCGCTTTTTAATGAGATACACCAAGTGCCGGGCGGCAAATATTATATTCCAGCCAATTATTATTATGGCTTTATAAGTTATTATGACAAAGAATACACCGAGGCTTTAAAAGCCTTTAAACTTGTAGAAACTTTCGATGAATACAAAGGAGTGGTGCCATATTACATTGCTGAGATATATTATTTTCAAGGTAAAAAAAGCGAAGCTTTAAGTTATGGACAGGAAGTGCTAAATAGAAATACACAATTATATTACGATAAGCAACTTCGTTTATTAATAGGACAAATTTATTTTGAAAATAAAGAATACAACAAAGCCTTGCCTTTATTGGAAGCATATGTAAACAGTTCTGACAAGGTTTCTAAAGAGGTTTTGTACGAACTGAGTTTTTGTTATTACGTGGCCGGAGAAACACAAAAAGCCATCAATGGGTTTAAGCAATTGAGCAGCGAGAAAGATTCGATGGGGCAAAATAGTATGTATTTGTTGGGTGACCTTTATTTGAAAACCGGCGAGAAAGCCAATGCACGTACCGCTTTTCAGTACAGCTCATTTAACAGCAGTAATGCTTTGCAGCAAAAGGTTTCGAAATTTAATTATGCAAAATTGTCTTACGAATTGGGCTACCAAGACGTAGCGTTGAATGAAATAAAAAATTATTTAAAAGATTATCCGGGTTCAGAATATGATACAGAAGCAAAAGAAATATTAGTTGCATTGCTTGCACGGACAAATAATTTTACAGATGCATTGGCACTTTACCAATCTATGGCTAAACCAACAATAGCTATGCAAAAAGTGTATCCCATTATTTTATATGGCAAGGCAATTGAATATGTGAACGACCAGCAATTGGCTAGAGCAGATGAATTGTTTACAAAAATAATTGCTGATAACTATGCTGGAAACACGGCTGTATATGCAAACTTTTGGAAAGGAGAAATTGCATACAGAGAACAACGCTATGATGATGCAGTGCGTTACTTAACTATTTTTTCGCAGGCAAATGTTCCTACACAGGGCGAAGCAAACCAACAAACGGCAAAGTATAATATTGCGTACAGCAAGTTTCAAAAAGAAGATTATAAAGGAGCTTCGGGTTATTTTGAACAGGTTGCAAGATCGGTATCCGCATCATCAACAGCTATGGAGCAAGATGCTTATTTGCGTAATGCTGATTCTTATTACATGCAGAAAGATTTACCGAAAGCAAATGCTATGTATGATGCTGCAATAGCTGCTGCATCGCCACAAAGCGATTATGCATTGTACCAGAAAGGCATGATAGCAGGTATAAAAAACAGTGCAGAGAAAATACAGATTTTAAGCAATGTAAATAAGCAATATCCTAAAAGCAATTTGAAACAGGATATAAATATGGAAATAGCTTTAACATACATTGCCGATGAAAAATTTAATGAAGCCATTCCTTTTTTAAATACCATCATTGCTTCTAACGATGGTGGTTTAAAACCTAGAGCATACCTTAAACTTGGGCTTGCATATTACAACAGCAGCAACAATGCTGAGGCTTTAAAAAGCTATACGCAGCTTATTAAAACATACCCACAATCTGCCGAGGCAGATGAAGCTACCGATATTATTAAAAGCATTTATGTAGAGGAAGGCAAGCCGGATGAATATGTAAAATTGATGAATGAAAATGGTAAAACAGTTTCGGTGAGTGAAGCAGATTCATTAAGCTTTACCGCTGCTTTTAATAAATACAATGCCGGCGATTGTGCTGCGGCTATTGCAGGGTTTAATAATTATACTACTAAATATACCAATGGCGCATTTTTGTTGGATGCTAATTTTCAGCGAAGCGAATGCTACCAAAAAAACAAAGATTTTGCCAATGCTTTAACTGGTTATGCATACATAAACAGCAAAGG
>JANPIF010000122.1:0-8011 GCA_031424845.1 Ferruginibacter sp. | reverse complement strand
GGTTTTGAAAAAGAAAATATTTTATACACTCCCAATTGTGTTGACTTTGAAGAAATATTAGAAGCGAAAGAATTAGGTGTGAATATTAACATTGATAACATTTCTATCCTTGAACAATTTGGAAATAAATTTGGTAGCAGCTATCCAATTTGTATACGCTTAAACCCACATATTTTAGCAGGTGGAAATTACAAAATTTCTACAGGGCATATTGATAGCAAATTTGGTATTTCCATTCACCAACTTCGCCACATCGAACGCATTGTAAAAGCCACAGGCCTGCATGTAGAGGGCATACACATGCATACAGGTAGCGAGATAAAAGACATCAATGTTTTTTTAGAAGGACTGGATGTAATGTTTAGTATGGCTACTCATTTTCCTGAATTAAAATACATTGATTTGGGAAGTGGTTTTAAAGTGCCTTACCAACCCGGCGATAAAGAAACTGATGTAAATTTATTAGGAGAAAAAGTAGCAGAAGCATTTAAAGTTTTTGAAGCAGAAACGGGAAAGCATTTAGAAGTTTGGTTTGAACCTGGTAAATATTTAGTGAGCCAATGCGGTTATCTTATTGTAAAAGCAAATGTTATAAAGCAAACAACTTCTGCTGTATTTGTTGGAGTAGATAGTGGCTTTAACCACCTAATTCGTCCGATGATGTACGATGCTTACCATCATATAGAAAATGTAAGCAACAGCAATGGAACTTCTCGTATATACACAATCGTAGGTAACATATGCGAGACAGACACTTTTGCATGGGACCGTGCTTTACCAGAAGTGCGTGAAGGCGATTATCTTGTTTTTTACAATGCAGGAGCTTATGGTTTTGAAATGTCATCTAATTTTAACAGTCGCCTAAAACCTGCAGAAATTTTAATTGAAAAAGGTGATGCAAGAATTATAAGAAGAAGAGAAGTATTTGAAGATTTGTTGAGAGGACAAGAGATCTAGTATTAGAGAAGATTTAAATAAAGCCCTGAATATATTTCGGGGCTTTTATTTTATATTTTTTTGTGACCTTATTTCATATTATATTTCTGTTTTTTATAATATACTTTATTATGCAGATTAATCAAAGTATTCAAAACAGAATTTATGAATTAAGAGGTGAAAGAGTTATGTTGGATAGGGATTTGGCTATATTGTATGAAATTGAAACTCGTGTACTAAATCAGTCAGTTAAAAGGAATATTAAACGGTTTCCAGATGATTTTATGTTTCAACTTACCCAACTTGAATTTGAGCAAATAAAATCTCAATTGGGACAAAATGCAAATTCCATGTCATCACAGATTGTGATGACATCTATAAATAAAAGACCAAATTCATCTTTACCTTATGCATTTACCGAACACGGTGTAGCAATGTTAAGCGGTATAATCAATTCTGATAAAGCCATAGATATGAACATTGCCATTATGCGTGCTTTTGTAGATGTACGAAAAGTTTTGATAAAACAAACTGATTTGAAAGAACAACTTAAAGAAATAAAAGAACGTTTAGGTGAACATGATGCACAGCTAAATCAAATTTACGATGCCATGGAAAATCTGCTCGATGAAAAAGCAGCACAACGCAAATGGGAAGACAGGGTGAGAATTGGGTTTAAATAATACACAATACTTTCTTAAATAAAGATGTACATAAAAAATCTTTTGCCGATATCAAAAATTAATACAACATTTAGGTAGCAATTAATTTTGCTATCACCCTCCATAAATCAACCATCATGTTATCGCATTCTTTTTTAAAGTTTCGCAATCATTTTGCGCAGGTATTTTTATGCCTTGTCGCCATTGTTTTCATTGCCAATTCATGCAAAAAAAACAACAACCAAAAATGGATTGATGTGGACCCTGCTTTTGCAAAATATGTAGAAGCATATACTACCGGCGTAGTTTCTAAAACAAGTAGCGTAAGAGTACAACTTGCCGCAGATGCAGCTACCACGCATACCGTAGGGCAACCAGTTAATAATAACATGTTTGAACTCTCACCGTCAGTTAGAGGAAAAGCAACATGGATTGATGCCAGAACTATTGAATTTAAACCAGAAAAGAATTTAGAACCAGATCAATTATACACCGTAAATTTTAACCTTGGAAAAGCCACTAAAGTGCCTTCCAAGTTTGACAAATTAAAATTTAATTTTCAAACTGTAAAACCATCTTTTAAAGTAACCAATAATGGGTTGCGTAGCGATGGCTCAAAAGATAAAATGTTTTTAAATGGTGAAGTTGTTACGGCTGACGCCGAAGATGGTAAGGGAATTGAAAAGCTATTATCCGCAAAACAAAACAGTAAAAATTATACAATTACCTGGCAACATGCCAATGCAGGCCGAACACACAATTACACCATCAACAACATTCAACGAAGTAATACCGAAACACCGCTACAATTAAAATGGAATGGCAGCAGCATGAATATTAAAGTGCAAGGTAACCAAACACTTGCTGTACCTGCCGTTGGCGATTTTAAGGTACTAAATGTAATGCCAGTAAATGATGCACAACAATATGCATCTGTTCAATTAAGCGATCCTGTTGCAGTAGGGCAAGATATTACAGGACTTGTAACCATCAGCAATGAACCAGATGTAGTATATACAATCGCAGGGAGCGAAATAAAATTGTTTTCAGGCAAACCACTGGAAGGCAATTATACAGTGAATGTAAATGCCGGAATTAAAAATAGTTTTGGGGCATCATTACAAACCGGTTTTACTTCTAACGTGGTTTTTGAAAACAGAAAACCTTCTGTAAAAATTTTAGGCAAAGGAAATATATTACCTAACTCCGGCAAGCTGGTTTTGCCTTTTGATGCTGTTAATTTAAATGCTGTTGACATTAGTATTATCAAAATATTTGAAAACAATGTACCTCAGTTTTTACAGTATAATGATATGGGTGGAGATCAGGAAATACGCCGTGTGGCAAAACCAATTGTAGAAAAAACATTGAGGTTAGATGATGATAAAACGCTCGACCTGCATGTTAAACAACGCTTCTCTTTGGATATTGATAAATTCCTTAAAACTGAGCCAGGCGCTATTTACAGGGTTACTATTGGCTTTCGCCCTTCCTACTCTCTGTACACAAAAATGAGTACCGATACATTATCTACCGAGGAGAATAACAATGAATATGGTGAAGGATATGATGATGAATATGGCTACGGAAATTCTAATGGAAAAGATGTGGACGATGCATTTTGGAGCAGCTACGATAATTTTTATCCCAACGGATATAACTGGGAACGTAAAGATGATCCAACAAGCAAATCGTATTACAACAAAGACCGCTGGGCTACCCGAAATATTTTAGCAAGCAACATTGGCTTAACGTCAAAGCGAGGAAACGATAACTCATTAATGGTAGCAGTGAGCAGCATACTTACCACAGAGCCTATGAGCGGGGTTGATTTAATGGTGATGGATTATCAGAACCAGGTGATTGGTAAAGGAAATAGTGCCGGCGATGGTTTTGCAACGATTGATGTAAAGAAAAAACCATACTTGCTTATCGCAAAAAAAGGTAATGAAAGAGGTTACTTAAAATTAGATGATGGTAGTGCGCTTCCACTTAGCAGATTTGATGTAAGCGGTGAAGAAATAAAGAATGGTATTAAAGGATTTATTTTTGGTGAACGTGGAGTTTGGCGCCCTGGTGACAGTCTATTTATTAACTGTATTTTAGAAGATAAAACCGGCAACCTTCCTAAAGATATGCCGGTGGAGTTTAACTTGTTTTCCCCACAGGGACAACTCTATAAAAAATTAGTACAGTCCAATGGTATGGATGGTTTCAATGTTTTTAAAACTACTACAGAACAATCATCTCCTACAGGTAATTGGCTCGTACGTATAAAGGTTGGCGGTGCTGTTTTTGAAAAAAGAATTAAGATAGAAACGGTAATGCCTAACCGTTTAAAAATAAATATTGATTTTGGAAAAGATGCTATTCTTGGCGTGAATAGTACCAATACTGGAACACTAAACTCTATGTGGTTATTTGGCAGCCCAGGCAAAAATTTAAAAGCTAAAATTGATGCTTCTTTATATGCCCGTAAAACTGTTTTTTCAAAGTTTCCAGATTTTAGTTTTGATAACCCAACATCTAACTACAGCACCCAAACCAAAACAATTTTTGATGGTACATTAGATGAAAATGGTAACGCAACCATTAAACCCGATTTTCAAATTGATGGTGCTGCACCGGGTATGCTTACTGCAAATTTACTTACCAAAGTTTTTGAACCCGGTGGCAGTTTTAGTATAGATAATTTAAGTGTGCAGTACAGTCCATACAAATCGTATACGGGTTTAAAATTGCCTGCCGGCGAAAAACCTTTCAATTATTTTTTAACCGGGAAAGAACATATTGTACAATTGGTAAATGTTGACACAAAAGGAAATTTATTGGCAGGTTCGCAAGATGTAGAAATACAATTTTACAAAATACAATGGCGCTGGTGGTGGGATGAAGGCTCTGACAACCTTAGCAATTTTACCCAGGATGAATATAATAAACTAATAAAGAGAGATGACGTTACACTTAGCAATGGCAAGGGTTCGTGGAATTTTAAAACTGGTGTAAGTGAGTGGGGCCGTTATTTAATTCTAGTAAAAGATAAACTGAGTGGACATATAACCGGCAGTACAATTTATGTAGATGAACCGGGCTGGCAAAGTCGCTCAGGCAACGAAAATCAATCTGCCGCAAGCATGTTATCTTTTAGCAGTGATAGAGATAAATACAATGTAGGCGATGAAATAAGTTTAAAAGTTCCATCAGCAAAAGGTGGAAGAATGCTGGTAAGTTTAGAAAGTGGCAGCAAAGTTTTAAAAACATTTTGGCAGGAAACTACGCAAGGACAAACCGTAGTAAAATTTAAAGCAGATGCTACTATGGCGCCTAATATTTATGCGACCATCAGTTTACTACAGCCACATGCACAAACGGTGAATGATTTGCCCATCCGCATGTATGGCTCTATTCCGCTTTTTATTGAAGATAAAAATACGGTACTTACGCCGCTAATAAATATGCCTGCAAGTGTGCGACCCGAAACAAATGTTAGCGTAAGCGTCAGTGAAAAAAACGGAAAAGAAATGACCTATTGCATTGCCGTTGTAGATGATGGTTTGCTTGATCTAACACGTTTTAAAACTCCAGATCCTCACGCTGCATTTTATGCAAGAGAAGCATTGGGCGTAAAAAGCTTTGATATGTTCGATGAAGTTATTGGCGCATGGGGCGGCGATTTAGAAAGAATTCTTACCATTGGTGGTGATGAAGATGCCGGACCTGTAAAACAAAAAACTGCCAACCGTTTTAAACCCGTGGTAAAATATATTGGTCCCTTTACATTGCGCAGCGGGCAAACACAAACGCAAACTTTTATGATGCCAAATTATATTGGCTCTTTAAGAACCATGGTGGTGGCTGCACACAGCGGCAGTTATGGCTTTGCAGAAAAAAAGGTAACAGTGAAAAAATCTTTGATGGTACTCGCAACCATGCCTCGTGTATTGTCACCCGGAGAAACAATTAAACTTCCAGTAACTGTCTTCGCCATGGAAAATAATATTAAAAATGTTACTGTTTCTATGCAGCCAAACAACTTTATGCAGGTAGTGGGTTCTTCCACACAATCACTAAATTTTGATAAGCCCGGTGAGCAATTGGCTTACTTTGATGTGCTGGTAAAAAATGTAACCGGCATTGGAAAAATGAAAGTGAATGTAAGCAGCGGATCAGAAAAAGCAACAGATGAAATTGAGTTGGATGTACGCAACCCTAACCCCACAATAACAAGTGTTCAACAAATAACTTTACAGCCCGGTCAAAAATGGGATGCCGCTGTATTGCCTATTGGTATTGCATCCGCAAGTAAAGGTGTGATGGAAGTTTCCAGCATTCCATCTATGAATTTACAAAAGCGCTTAAGTTTTTTAATTGAATATCCACATGGTTGTATTGAGCAAACTACCTCTGCTGCCTTTCCACAATTGGTATTAAATCAGTTAACTGATTTAACTGATTTTCAAAAAGCAAGTGTTGATAGAAATGTAACATTAGCTATAGCAAAAATTCAAAATTATCAAAGACCAGATGGTGGTTTTGGCTATTGGCAAGGCGCAAATGAAAGCGATGATTGGGGAAGTACTTATGCAGGTCATTTTTTAATAGAAGCGCAAAACAACGGCTTTATTGTAAGTGATAATTTATTAAACCAGTGGAAAAACTTTCAGCGAGGCAAGGCAAATGCATGGGTACCTAGCACTACAAATTTTTATGGAGGGGATCTTGCTCAAGCTTACAGACTCTATACTTTGGCATTATCAAAATCTGCTGAAATGGGTGCTATGAATAGGTTACGTGAGTTTAAATATTTATCTGCCGAAGCAAAATGGCGCTTGGCGGCAGCATATAAATTGGCTGGACAAGATAATATTGCTGTTGATTTAATTGCAGGTTTGCCGGTCACTTTTCCTCCTGTAACCAATTACGGTTTCACTTATGGTTCAAATTTAAGAGATGAAGCAATGGTGCTGGAAACGCTTACCCTTCTTGGCAGAAAAAACCAGGCAGCAACTATATTAAATAATGTGGCAGCAAAACTTGCAGAAGATAGCTGGTACAGCACACAAACCACTGCTTACAGTTTATTGGCTATTGCAAAATACTGTGGCAAAAATGCAAGCGGTGCAAAAATCATTGCCACTGCAAATCTTGCAGGTAAGGCAACAGATATAAATGCTGTATCTTATTTAAAGCAATTGCCCATTACGCTAAAAGATGGCAGCAACGGCGTTTCCATCACCAACAAAGGAACAAATATATTATATGTAAAAGTGGTAACACAAGGCCAACCGCTTACAGGCGATACCATAAAAACCGCCAACAACTCCGGCGCAATAAGCATGAATGTTGAATATATTTCTCAAAATAAAACGGCTATAAATTTTACACAGTTGGAGCAGAGTACCGATTTTATTGCTAAGGTTACGGTGAAGAATACGGGCAATAAATATTATTCAAATATGGCATTATCTCAAATATTCCCCAGTGGTTGGGAAATACTTAATCCCCGCATGAATGATGGAGAAGGTGCATTTAAATCTTCGCCAAGTACTTATCAAGATGTGCGTGACGACAGGGTTTACACCTATTTTAATATTCGCCAGGGCGAAACGCTTACTTATTATGTGCAACTAAATGCATCGTACCCCGGCAGCTATTTTTTAGCAGCTACAGATTGCAGGGCTATGTATGATAATACTATTTCTGCAGCTACAAATGGCAAGTGGGTACAGGTATTTGGAGAGCAATAATTTTTAAAATATTTTCTATTATTTAAAAGAAGTTTGCAAACCCCGTCAGCGGATAAAACTCTGACGGTGCTTTTATTAAAGCTTTCTTATAGGAGTTGGGGCTTTCATCTGCAAAATATTTATCAACTAAAATGCGGCTGTCGGTAGTAGTGCCGCCACAAAGTTTTTTTAAACTCATATATTTACTATTGCGGCAGCTACTACTGCCCAACCGCCAGCCCTTCATCATTTGAATATCTATTTAACTTTTATCGCCCATATCTGGGATTTGTAAAATTTAAAATCACCTTTTACCATTCAAAATACTTATACAAAAAATCTGCGTTTCTTATTGTAATTTTACTACCATAAATTTCTATAAAATGAAAAGAATTTTTACATTCAGTCTAGTTGTTATTGCAGCAATAGCAATTGTTTCATGCGAAGAAAAACAGCAGGAAGATATTACCAATGAAGTTAACAAAAACGGCTCTGTAGAAAGCAGTGTTACCGTAGATCATTTAGATAATTTGAACGATGTATTAATTACCAAACATGCTGTATGGGTAAAAGGAGCCAAATTAAAAGATATTGAATACAGAGATACCGTGCCGTCGCTTGGCATCGAAAACAAAACTGCAGAAAACAGTGAAGGCGATACAAAAACTGTGGAGGTAAAAAAGGATT
>JANPIF010000121.1:0-1693 GCA_031424845.1 Ferruginibacter sp. | reverse complement strand
CTTTTAGATGGTAAAAAAATTAGTTATGTAGATGGAGGTAAAATTTTATCAGCAGGTAAAAACAATTTCGAAGGTTATGATGCAAAAGCTGCTTTTAAAACTTTTGGAATAACGACGAATAATGGTCTTATTAATATTTTGTCTGAAAGTAAAAATCAAAGTAGTGATAAAATTTTTACACAGGTAGAAGTTGAACCCAAATTCCCTGGGGGAGAATCTGAATGGAGCATTTTTTTAAGAAAAAATTTAAAAGCCAACATCGCTTCTGATGAAGGCTTTAAATCGGGTACATACAATTTCATTTTTAAATTTATAGTAGCAGAAGATGGAACACTGTCTGATTTTAGCACAGAGAATTATCCAGATTCTAAAACTGCAAAGCATTGTATGGAGGTTTTAAAAAATGGTCCAAAGTGGATACCCGCTAAGCAAAATGGACATGTAGTATCAGCATATAGAAAACAACCCATCACATTTGTTATAAGTGAGGAAATGGATGAGAAAGAAAAAGTAATATCTCAGTTAAAACAATCAACTTTAAATAAACCGAGCAGAGGTGCACAATCTTTAGAATATTAATTTAAGGTCAGAAATTTTCTTTTACATTTTATTTGCATCTAGATAATTATCTTCATTAAAAATATTCAGATGTTTAAAATTGTCTTTTTTTTCGTCATCTTATTATCCACTATATCCACAGTTATTGCTCAGTCAAATGCAGCATTACCAGCAAAATCTCCGGGCACCATTGTGCTTAAAACTCCTCCCGGCCTTCTAGGCCAGTGTAACGGTTTACAATGTGCTACTATTACTACAAAAGTAGATACATCCATTAGAGTAGCTCCTACTTATGCGTATTTGGCCATAGATTTTACTCAAGTGACGGGCAGCAACCAAATGGACATATTAAATGGTAGTCATTTATTTTGGGTGTTTGACAAAACAGGGAAAGAAATTAAAATACCTGCCAAAGTTTTATCAAGCGTAAAAGCTGCCATGGAAAGTAATGGAAATGTAGAGTTAAAAGTAAGAGTACCATTTAAATTAAAGACGGATAATAATACTTACACCATTCATTATCGCTGGGAGAGTAAAGATAAAAGCAGGAATATGGATTTTTTAACTACGAAGTAGATATTATCGTTTCTCGTTTCTAGTTTTTCGTTTGTGGTTACTCGTTATTCGTTTGGCGTTTGTCGTTGTTCGTTTGGTTACAAAATTTATCATTGACTATTCACCATTTACAAATTCACCTCTTCCCCCACCCCCACTCTAAAAAACGGGGAAATGCTTTTGCCCAGGTTGGTACATCGTGCCTGCCATCTGCCATTTCATAATATTCAATTTCGTTTTCTTTATAACCTTTTAATTTTAATTCATCAATAAGGCTTAATGCATCATCTATTGAATCTATTACACCATTGTTATTTCTGTCGGCGGTTTCATCTTGCGTTCCTACTTCAAAAAAGAATTTCAGCCAAGGGTAATAATTTCCTTCTCGTATTTGCCGGTGCATGATGCGATCTGTATCTTCATTAAAATCCTCATCTTCCTGGTCTTTATCCCTCCACCAAAGCGAGCCACTAAAAACACCCACTTTAAAAAATTCATTCGGGTAATTCCAAACAAGATCCAATGCACATAATCCACCTAAAGAAAACCCTGCAAAAGATTTTTCCTTAAAAGAAATAAT
>JANPIF010000120.1:0-18189 GCA_031424845.1 Ferruginibacter sp. | reverse complement strand
AAAAGCGGCTTCCCCAAAAAAATGGAGATTTTTATAGGTGTAACTATAATCGGTGCTATAGTTCCCAAAACTTTTGCCGGAAAGTGCGTAAAGATTGTACGGCTCTGCCTGTTTTTTTAAAGGATATTTAAAATGATATTGAATGGCATTTAAACCTACATGAAGATTTTTTAAATTATAAGCTGCATTCCCACCAAAAGCTAATTGCTTTTGAATAGCCTTATCTGCAATTTCGCTTTTAGTACGGTGAAAACCTGATATTTGAAGGGAAGTTATAAAATCATCTTGGGTTTGCGTAGAATCTCCTGCAGCAAAATTTGCATCTATTCCTTTATAAGAACTAAATAAGGTTGCTTCCCAATTTTTTTTTGCAATGGTTATTCCTACACCTCTGTGAAAATTAATTTCTCCGGCGGAATTGTATGGCCGTAAAACATCTGCTTGTCTTTTTGTTGATAATACATCTGGTCCTTTTTTAAAAGCAAGGCTCATCCATTGGGTAAGTCCTTGACCCATATTTACAGTATAATCCCCTATAGCTAACGATTTTATGATACCGATGTTTTTTGCAAAAAAGTGAGCAGAATAAAAATCAAATCCTTTTTTTTGATTGCCTTTAAAAAATTGCTCGCCCGCATCTTTTTCTCCCAACAAACCATACTGCAAATTATTTTTATAATTGTATCGATATCGAACCAATAATTTTTGTGGAGAACCGGGATAATAATTTTTATCCGCAGCAGGATCTATTGTATATCCTTTTGATTGTTCTATTATTTGTGTTGCTCTTATAAGCAATGTTTTATCACCATTTTTGAGCCTGCTTTTTAATGAAGAGACAATAGGAGTATTTTCATTGACTGTAATGTATGGTTTTACTTTTTGAATGGTCGCTATATCCCAACCCGGAACAGATTGCAATTCATAAATGTTTACTAATTTTCCTAAATAATTTCTATAATTAATTAGATATTGAATTTGCATAGGAGTTAATACACGCAGGGCTTTCAGTAAATTATCATTTGCTGTATTTATGTTGATTGGTTCTTTTTGGTATTGCAACATTTCCTGCAAATAGGAGTCATCTTCTGTTTCAGCATCTTCATTGTTTTCAGTAATGTTTTCCAAAACCTGTTCATTGTTAGAACTTGTTTGTATAGTTTGCTTTTCCAATTTTTCAGGTACTTGGGCAGTTGAAAAATTTGCTATGAAATGGAAGAATAAAAATGCTACTATTTTATTCATTTATCTCTCCTTTAAAATTATAAATTAAAATTATGCCAGGAGAAATACCAAGTTGAGGATGATAACTTGCTGCTACATCTATTCTAATATTATTGTATAAAAAACCGGCACCGGCAAAGCCAGTATTATTATCACTTTTAAAACCAGCTCTTGCAAAAAATTGCTTTTTAAAACGATATTGAAACGCTCCGGTAACATTTATTGGCTGGTCTTCTTCTTTCACTATTTCTGTACTTACATAAAAATTTTCTGAAGCATCGTAACCAAGACCAAATTTATACACGGCAGCAATTTTTTCTTCCTTTGTTTTACCTAAACTTCCGCCAACAGGATTGTAAAAATGTACCCCTGCATTTAACTTTTCTGAAAAATGAATGATTGCTCCACCTTCAAAATTGATAGCAGATGCATTTGAGTAAGCAGGGATTTTATACGCATAATAATTAAACTGCACGCCTACATCTATTTTTTTACCCAGCGATTTTCCATAAGCCAATCCTGCTTTTTGCTCATTGAAATTTTGAAACCCTGCATAATTAATTTGCACGCCAAAATTGCCAAGTTTTGTGGGGATTGCTGCAGCCAGTGCATACACACTATTTTCAGCCAAGAGAAACCTACGCTCGCCGTATATTCCAACACCGGCATTTTTTATTTGTACAAGTGCTGCCTGGTTTCCCGTAAACGAAAATGCATCAGTTTGTTTAGTAGAATAAGCGCTCATGCCAATGTAAGGCATACTAATAGACGATCTTAATGATTGTGAAATACCCACAAAATGTATTAGGATGCCAAATAATGACATCACAGGTACGATCAATAATTTATGCAAAACAGTTAGTTGGTTTATTAGTAGACAAGGTAAAGGAAATTAGCTAAAACATATATATGTGTTCATAAATATTAAGTGCAGATAGTTTTATACTTTTGCGGCATGCAAATTTTAGATGGTAAAACAGTAGCAAGTGCTGTAAAAGAGCAAATAATAACTCGAACAACATCACACAAAATTAATGGAGGAAAGACACCGCACCTTGCTGCCATTTTAATAGGGAATGATGGTGCAAGCGAAACTTATGTAGCAAGTAAAATAAAAAATTGTGCAGATGTGGGGTTTGTTAGTACGCTGATACGATTTGATGAAACTGCTACAGAACAAGAAATTGTAGATGCTATTATCAGTTTAAACAATGATGATAATGTGCATGGTATTTTAGTTCAATTACCTCTACCAAAACACATAAATGAAGCTGCTATTATCAACCTCATTAATCCTACAAAAGATGTAGACTGTTTTCACCCCATCAGTGTAGGTAAATTGGTGCAGGGGTTGGATACTTTTATACCCGCAACACCCTATGGAATAATGCTGATGTTGCAACATTACAATATTGAAACATCCGGTAAAAATGCTGTGGTAATTGGACGCAGTAATATTGTTGGAAGACCAATGAGCATATTGCTTAGTCAAAATAACAAATTTGGAAATTGTACGGTTACACTTTGTCATAGCCGTACAAATAATTTAGAAAAAATATGTAGAGAAGCAGATATAATTGTTGCGGCTTTAGGCATCCCTGGTTTTCTTACAGCAGATATGGTAAAAGACGGCGCTGTAGTGATAGATGTTGGCATAACAAGGGTTTCAGACCCTGCAAAAAAATCAGGCTTTGCTATTAAGGGAGATGTTGACTTTGAAAACGTAGCACCAAAATGTAGTTATATAACTCCCGTACCAGGTGGTGTAGGATTAATGACGATAGCCGCACTTTTACAAAACACACTGGCTGCTGCGGGTGCATAAATATTAAAATAATACTTTGGAAATTTTAGAACAAATACAAACGGCTCTTCCTGTAATGGAGAGTTTTTATACCATACAGGGAGAAGGATTTCATCAGGGAAGGGCAGCTTATTTTATAAGGCTAGGCGGCTGCGATGTAGGTTGCGTATGGTGTGATGTAAAAGACAGTTGGGATGCCAGTAAACACCCATTAATTGCCATTGAACAACTGGTACAACAAGTACAACAAACAGCTGCAAAATTAGTAGTAATAACTGGCGGTGAACCGCTGATGCATGATCTTACTTTTCTTACACGAAAATTACAACAAGCAGGCTTTGAAACCAATATAGAAACCTCCGGCTCCTCTCCTCTTTCCGGTTCATGGAACTGGATATGCTTATCGCCCAAAAAGTTTAAAGCGCCTTTGCCAGAGGTTGTACCTTTTGCAAACGAATTAAAAATTATCATTTTTAATAAAACAGATTTCAAGTGGGCAGAAGAATATGCGGCGCAAGTTTCTAATACCTGCAAATTATATTTACAACCAGAGTGGAGTAAATCGGCAGAAATGACACCACTGATTGTAGATTATATAATGGCAAACCCTCAGTGGGAATTGAGTTTGCAAATTCATAAATACATTGGGGTGGATTAGAAATATTAGTGGCTTTCAGCAGTGAAACTTTCCCCGGCATTTGTTCCGGCTGTCTGTAGTAGTGCCGCAACAACCCATTATATTATTCAAAGTATTTTATTTGCGGCAGCTACTACTGTCCATCCGGCAGCCTTTCATCGGTTTATCCTTTTTCAAGTTTTATTGTGGAGAAAATTATAGCGAACGTTGCGTGTTACACGCAACGAGGTTTGATAGTAATGGTCGTGATATTGAAAAGCTTTTTTTTGTGAATTGCAAGAAACGATAACTATAATAATTAATATAGATAGAAATGTTTTTATATCGTCAAAGTGTTTAAAAAACTGTATAATCGATATTAAATTTCCTAGTAACAGTTTCACCATTTTCATTGGTATACACAATATTGACAGGGATAGCATGTTTGCCGGGTGGAACATTTGCTTTAAGCTTATAGTTTGCTACTCCATTTATAGTAGGTATGATAATCCCATCAAATGAAATCTTTGCTTGTGCAGCCATACTATAAGTGCCTACTCCTGCACTAATTTCCAAAATTTCTCCTCTTTTCAATTGATTTGTATTCTGTCCTATCAAAGCAGAAAACTTATCAAATCTTAGAATACAGCCACCTTCTGTTTTCATTTTGCAAAAGCCTACAATTTTATTTTCTAAAAGCAGCGCTTTATTTTTAAGTGTATTTAAAAGTAACTTTTTAGTTTCTTTATTTTTCTCATTTAATGCTTGATTTATCAATATAATTTTAGTCGAGCCAAAATCTTTAATTACCTTATTAAACGTCAAGACTATTTCAGGTTCTATATTGGATAATGTTTTATTTAGATCTTCAATTTTTGTTTCTAGGATCGTTAGATCTGATTTGTTTTGTGGGCTCGATGAAGTGTCAATTTCTAAATTAATTTGCTCAACTACTTTTGAAGTTTTCTCATGAAGTTTGAGAGAAATAGGCTGCCAAACTTCAGTTCTTTGTTGTCTTACTGGATCAGTCAAGTTAGCCTCTAATGCTCGCAAGTCTTTCAATGTCGACAATTCAATAAATTCATTATTTAAATAAACCGATGTACTAATCTGTTCAATTAGTACTTGGTTATTGTTATTTGAACAAGAAGCGAGAAAGATTAAAGAAGTCATAACAATTGCGGAAAGCACTTTCATAGTTTGTCTTTAAACAATAAATTTAACTCTTTAAAATAATTAAAAGTGTCGGTTAAGTGAAAGCGGGTTTGTTAAATATCATAAAAGTTGAAAAAAGATTTTCTGCCGAATGTCTGGAGGATGGGCAGTAGTACCCCACAGTGCAGCGAAGCGAAACGAGGAGTACTACCGACAGCCGCAACAAATGTTGAACAAAGTTGGTCCGCCCACAGCCCCAAAAAAATGCCCCGACAAATTTAATTATCGGGGCTTTGTATAAAATAAATACAGCGCTTACTTCACCCCATATTTATCAGAATATTTCTTATTCAACTGCTTGTGTTTATCATCTAAATTAATATCTCTGCCTTGTATAAAAGCTCTTACAATATTGTTGGTGCGCATATCCAACGCATCGCCGGTGCTAATGATAATGTTGGCATCTTTACCAACTTCTATACTGCCGCTTTTATCTGCTATGCCGAGTATTTTTGCAGCATTTAATGTAATGGTTTGTAGTGCTTCTTCTTTGGTAAGACCATAAGCGGCTGCAGTACCTGCATTGAACATTAAATTGCGGCCAGTAGTGGTTTCATCTTCATCAGTTATGGCAAACAATACACCTGCTTTTTGTAACACAGCAGGAGTTTTATAAGGCTGGTCAATATCATCATCCACCGTGGTGGGCAACGAATGATTTTGGCCGAGTATAACGGAGATATTATTTTGTTTGAGCAAGGGTGCTATTTGCCAGCTTTCGCTTGCACCTACAAGTGTTACATCAAACCCAAACTCTTTTACAAAGTCAATAGCAGTAAGCATTTCCTTTACAATATTGCAATGTATAAATAGTTTTTGCTGCTTGGTAAACAAGCCTTTTACAGCTGCAAGTTTTAAATTGGTAGTACCATTTTGTGCGGCAGCATTGTAAGCTTTTGCTTGCCTAAAAAATTGCTTCACATTTTCTATTCTATCTCTCGAAATTTTTAGAGGATCGCCTGCGGGCATTTCGCCAAAACGGTTTGGTCGTACAAATAAAGATGGCATGTAAAAATGCAGGGCATTGTCTTTACTGTACACAGCATCTTCCCAGTTCCATGCATCAAATTGTACTACAGATGATGTGCCTGCAATGAGTGAACCTTGTGGCGCCACGCTTGCAAATAAAATACCGTTGCTGCGCAATGTATTGATGATTTTAGATTCGGTATTGTATGCTACAATGCTTCTTACATTGGGGTTAAGTTCGCCTAGTTCATTGTAATCGTTGGTGCCTTTTACCTGGTTGGCTATTTCCCGCAAACCTATAGTGGTATTGCTCATAATAAAGCCCGGGTACACATGCAAACCGGTTGCATCTATAATTTTTGCAGCAGCAAAATCTCCTAAAATATCGTTTCCTACTTTTTCTATTTTACCATTTGTTATTTGGATAGAGCTGTTGTTTAATACTGCTCCTGTACCAGTATGTATGGTAGCATTTTTTATAATGATGGTGCCGGCATAAGGTTTTGCCGGCGAAATATTATCCTGTGCTTTTACCGAAAATGAACTGATGATGGCAAAAATTATTATGAGGTATTTTTTCATTTATTATTTTTTATGGAAATGAGTTTGTTTATTTTTTTGGTAGTTGTGAAAATATTTTAATCATTATTTTCAATTTCCAACAACCCATGTTTGCGTTCGATGGTTTCGCATTCGTTTACCGTACGCATACTTGGGCGGGCAGGTGTGGTAGCTCCACCATCTTTTTTCTCCTCTAATAATTTTTGTATAAGTCTTGTTCTTTCTGCAAAAATTTCTTTGCGCATGGCCGCATCTTTTTCCAGGTCGTAATACATGATTCCATCTACAAAAGTTTTTTCTGCCTTCGCATACACGCTTAACGGATTATCGCTCCACAACACAAGGTCTGCATCTTTTCCTTTTTTTATGCTGCCAGTTTGTTTATCTATATGCAACATTTTTGCAGGGTTAATAGTTACCAAATTAAAAGCCTGCTCTTCTGTGAGGCCACCATACTTAATAATTTTAGCAGCTTCCTGGTTTAATCTTCTTGCCATTTCTCCATCATCGCTGTTGATGGCTACATTTAAACCAACCTTGCTCATAATGGCAGCATTATAAGGAATAGCATCCTGCACTTCCATTTTATAAGCCCACCAATCGCTGAATGTAGAAGCGTTTGCGCCATGCAATTTCATTTTATCTGCTACTTTATAGCCTTCTAAAATATGTGTGAAAGTGTTTACAGTAAAACCAAACTGTTCTGCGGTTCTAATCATTTGTACAATTTCGCTTTGTATATAACTGTGGCAGGTAATAAATCTTTTCTTGTTCATTATTTCAACCAATGCATCCAATTCTAAATCTCGTCTTACCGTTTTTGCAGTAGTGCCTTTCAATGCATTTTCATAATCTTTCGCACGGGTAAAACCATCCATCAACACTTGCTCCACTCCCATCCTACTATCAGGAAAACGATTGTTGTTTTGCGATGGAGTACGTTTTACATTTTCGCCTAAGGCAAACTTTATAAATCCATCTGCACCTGCAAATTTTAAGTCACTATCATTAGCTCCCCAACGAAGCTTTATTAATTGTGTTTGTCCGCCAATGGTATTTGCACTGCCATGTAAAATATGAGAAGTGGTAACACCACCACCAAGTTGTCTGTAAATATCTACATCATCGGGGTCTAAGTTATCGCCGATGCGCACTTCCGATGTTATTGATTGCCCTCCTTCGTTTATAGATGCTGCTGCAATATGAGAGTGTTCATCTATAATACCTGCGGTTAAAAACTTACCTGTACCATCAACAATTTTTGCATTGCCTGCATTTAAATTTTTGCCGATCGCAGCTATTTTTCCATTTTCTACCAACACATCTGTATTGTTTAAAATACCTTCTGCTTCACTTGTAAATACCGTTGCATTTCTAATTAATGTATTTTCTGTTTTTGGCATTTCTTTAAAACCATAAGCCATATTTGGAAAAGTAAGCGTTCCAATAGATACTGGTTTTTCTTTCTTTGCACTATCTGATTTTGGAGTCAAATCACTTACAAAATTTGCTGTCCAAATAATTGCTGCTCCAGTGCTATCTGTTCCTGTACCGTTCCATTGTTTTCCATTATTTATTCCGCTTAATCTGTATCCTTTTTTTGCTTTTTTATTTTCGCCAAAATTTAATCTTACATTCCTGCCATCATTACTGTATTTGGTATTTACCGTATCAATATTTATTAAATCTGCCACAGCATTATCTTTTACATCTATCGTAAAATTTTTGGTGCCTGTCGGCGAAGAAATACTGATATTATATTTGCCTTTCGTCATAACTGCTACATCATCTTTCACAGTATTTTTTTCACCCTGTATCCAGTTTTGAAGTATTATTGTTTTCTCAGCAAACACGGGTCCATTGGTAATAATAAAATTTGCAAGTTTCCCTGCTTCAATGCTTCCCGTTTCGTTGTACATGTTTAATAACTGAGCAGGGTTTTTGGTAAGTGCATCCATGGCAGCTTTTTCTGTAAGTCCATACTGAATTGCTTTGCGAAGGTTTGGCAAAAATTGTTTTGCTTCTTTTAAATCTGCCATGGTAAGACAAAAATTGATTCCTGCTTTTTCAAAAGCTGCAGGGTTTGAAGGTGCCATTTCCCATTGTTTCAAATCTGCAAGTGATACAAATCTTGCATCGTTGTTATCTTCCACATCAATAGCTACGGGAAAATTTAATGGTAAAATATAACTTGCTTTGGTTGATTTTATTTCAGCTATACGCTGGTATTCATTTTGACCTGCTTTGATGATGAACTGCATTCCAAATTCATCACCTATTCTATCTGCACGCAGATCATTCCATTTATCATTTGCCTCAAAAATTAACGGCAATTGCAGGTTGTTGTTCCATGCCATCAAACTTAAATTTGTACCTTCTTCTACCGGTTTATTTTTATACCATTGCCCATCAATAAAACTCTGGCGCAACAATGCAATAGAACCCATCAAACTGCCAGGATAACTTTGCGTAGAAGTACCTTTATTTAACGAAAAAAAAGAGGCAGCCTTTTCTTTAAGCATGGCAAGGTTTTCCTTTCTATCGCTCAAATCTACCAGCGTACCTGTACCTCTTGCTATACCATCTTTTTGATGCGTAAGTACAACTCCGAAACCATTTTCTCTGAGAGATTTTGCCTTCGTTTCATCTGCATTAAAAAGTGTTGCTGCATTAATTTCTGATTTTATAGCCTGGTTCCAATTAAATGCACCTTTGGTATTACTGGATAATTGCGCCTGTGCAAAAAAGTTGAAATTCCCTGCTGTACGTGCCGGCACTGCAATACCATAATCGCTGTAAATATCTATAAAGGATGGATAAATATATTTTCCTTTACAATCAGTTACAACTGCGTCTGCAGGAATTGTAACATTATTGCCTACAGCAATAATTTTTTCATTTTTTACAACAAGTGTTGCGTTACTTAATGTGGTTTGTGCATCTTTTACAATCGTTGCATTTGTAAATGCGTAGACAGTATTTCGTACATCTGCCACACCATTTACAGGATATGTAATCTGACTCATAGCATTAAATACACAGAATGTACTCATGCAAAACAGCAAAGCTGTTCTTAAAAATATCATAAGCAGTTTTTTATTGGTTAATGAATTCAAATGGATTTGTAAATTAAGAAAAGAATTATAAAGTTTTGTAGAAATATGATGAGTGATGTATTAAGACAGTCTGTCAAAAAACAAAATGCTATCAAATGAAATTTAACATGACTGTAATTTTTAACGGTCTACCTGTCTTGTTTTAATGTAGCGGTATAAATATTGATATTGTTGTGTAAACATTAAATTATGGCGGCACCTACTTCTATACAAATAAGCATATTAGATCAATCTATTGTTTACCATGGTAAAACTGCAAAGGACGCCATTGATGAAACCATTGCTGTAGCTAAATATGGTGAGAAATTAGGGTATCATAGATTCTGGGTTTCTGAGCATCATAATTCTACCTTTATTGCAGGAAGTACACCTGAGCTATTAATGGTTAAACTTGCTAATGATACAGATCATATAAGGATAGGTTCTGGCGGTATTATGCTGCCCAACCATAGTGCCTATAAAGTAGCAGAAAATTTTAGAATGCTTGAAACACTTTTTCCAGAAAGAATCGATTTGGGGATGGGCAGAGCACCAGGTACTGATAGAGTGAGTGCATCATTGTTAAACCCATCAAACAAATTTGCAGAGGCAGATTACATTACACAACTGGAGCATCTACAACATTTTTTTAATGATACCGCTGCTACACAATATGGTAAAATATTGGCAGTGCCACAAACAAATTCAATACCCGAACAGTGGATATTAAGCTCGAGCGGAGGAAGTGCAACCATTGCTGCAAAATTTGGAATGGGCTTAGCTGTTGCTAAATTTATTAATGGCAATGCAGGCAAAAAAATAGTAGATGATTATAGAAAAAACTTTGTGCCCTCTGATACCTTAAAAGCACCTAAAGAACTTGTAGGCATATTTGTTGTTTGTGCCGAAACCGAAGAAAAAGCATTGGCGCTGCGCAAGTATATGAACTATGTGCAGGTACAATTTGAGCTGGGTAATTTTAATGATATTGGCAATGCGGAGTTGGCTAAGAATTATGTTTTTACTCCACAAAATTTAATTAGTATCGAAAACAATAAAGGCAAAATTATCTCTGGAACGCAGGCACAGGTAAAAACACAAATTGAACACCTAGCCAAAGAAATGGATGTTAAAGAAATAATGATTTCCACCATGGCATTTTCTTTAGAAGATAGGTTACGATCTTTTGAACTGATAGCCGAAGCTTTTAATTTAAATAAAATTTAAAAAGAGATTGCAGCATAAATTTTAACCCGCTTAAACAATTTAACAAACGATCATTAATGTAGAAAACTTTTGATAAGGTACTTATTAGTTTTACTTTACCATTTTGGCTGCAATAGTTTTGTTATTTTTGCCGTATGAATATTGCTTCATATATAGACCATACGATTCTTAAACCTTCAACACTTGTAACGGATGTTGAAACCATTTGTAAAGAAGCTTTAGAATATAAAGTAGCAGCGGTATGTGTGCCGCCCCTTTTTGTGAAGCAGGTAAAAACGTTGTTGCAAAATAGTGATGTAAAAACTGCTACAGTAATAGGTTTCCCGTTTGGATACAGTGCTATAGAAGCAAAACTGGCAGAAATTTTATTGGCGATTGTAGATGGGGCAGATGAACTGGATGTTGTGATAAATATTGCAGCATTAAAAAATAACGACTGGCAATATTTGGCAAAAGAATTAAATACAATTTTACCTATCATAAAAGGCAAACAAAAAACAATAAAAATAATTATTGAAAGTGGTATTTTAACTGATGATGAAATTATTAAATGCTGCGATTTGTATGGCATAGCTGGAGTAGATTTTATGAAAACCTCTACCGGTTATGCGGAAGTTGGCGCAACAGTACATGCAGTAAAATTGCTTAGAAAACATTTGGCAGATGCTGTAAAAATAAAAGCAAGTGGCGGTATTCGTACGTATGCATTTGCTAAAGAACTTGTAGAGGCAGGAGCAGACAGAATAGGTTGTAGCAGCAGTATTGCCATCATTGAACAAAGTAAGATTAATCCCTAACCTTTAGAATAAATAAACAACAATATGAAAATTTTCTTATTACTTATTTCCATCATTTTTAGTGTAGAAATGAATGCACAACAAATGGTTGACTCGGCAATAACAGGCACTGCAGTGGTTATAAAAGACCCACGGATCGATATTCTTGGAAAAAAAATGGCAGACTATAACAGCAGTTTAGCAACAGTAACGTATACAAACGGATTAACTTCTGCAAAAGGTTACAGGCTGATGGTAATAAGCACAAACGATAGAGAACTTGCCATGAAAATACGTGCACAGCTGTATCAAATGTTTCCAGACCAAAAACAATACATGAGTTACCAAATGCCGAATATAAAAGTAAAATTTGGGAATTTTTTAGATAGAGCTGATGCTGAGCGTGCACGTAAACAAATCATGGGAACAAAATTAGTATCCAATAATATTTATTTATTGCCTGAGACAATTGAAGTAAAACCGAGCAAAGAAGAAAAGGAAAAAGAGTAGTGATATAAATAGTGAATTGTCAATTGTGAATAGATGAGATGAACAGACTAAAATTTAAACATCACATTTTTATAAAAGTTGATTTTGTAAGTAACCCTCAACCTTGAATTTTGAACCTTAAACATTAAAACTTTCCACTTGCTAGAAAAAATAAAAGCGCTTTCAGCAAAATATAAAGAAGAGTTTATTGCTGTGCGTAGACATATACATGCTAATCCTGAACTTAGTTATGTAGAATTTGAAACATCTAAATATATACAAAGCAAATTAACAGAATGGGGAATACCATTTGAAGTAAAAGCAACAACCGGTGTTGTGGGATTAATTAAAGGCAAGAATCCTGAGGAAAGAGTTGTGGCACTTCGTGCAGATATGGATGCACTGCCAATTGTAGAGAAAAATGATGTAGAATACAAATCGAAAAACGATGGTGTAATGCATGCCTGCGGACATGATGTGCATACAACCTGTTTGCTTGGTGCCGCCAAAATATTGAACGAAACAAAAGATGAATGGACGGGTACTGTTAAATTAATTTTTCAACCGGGAGAAGAAAAAAACCCTGGCGGTGCAAGTCTTTTAATTGCAGAGGGTGTATTGGAAAACCCGGCACCGGAAAAGATATTTGCTTTACATGTACACCCGGGTTTGGAAGTAGGTGAATTTAGTTTTAGAGGCGGAATGGTGATGGCAAGTGCAGATGAAATTTATATAACCATAAAAGTAAAAGGCGGCCATGCCGCTGCGCCACATGCAACTCCGGACTCTATTTTAATCGCATCGCAGTTAGTGGTATCTCTGCAACAAATAATCAGCAGAAATAACAATCCATTTAATCCTAGCGTACTTTCCATAACATCTATACAAGGCGGCAATACAACCAACGTAATACCAAGCGAAGTAAAGATGATGGGTACATTTAGAGCCATGAATGAAGAGTGGCGTTTTAAAGCGCATGAGCTAATAAGAAACCAAACCGAATTACTGGTAAAATCGATGGGCGGCGAAGTAGATTTAAAAATAGATGTTGGTTACCCATTTGTAAATAATAACGAGGCGTTAAGTGCGAGCGGAAGAATATTAGCAGAAGAATTTGCGGGCAAAGAAAATGTTACGGAGACTGAACTAAGAATGGGCGCCGAAGATTTTGCATATTATTCTCAAATTATACCGGCTTGTTTTTTTAGATTGGGAGCAGGGAACAAAGCACAAGGTATTACAAGCATGGTTCATACTCCTATTTTTAATGTAGATGAAAATGCTATTGAAAAAGGAATGGGAATGATGGCTTGGTTGGCTATAAAGAGTTGATGAATTAATGGCAATAAAATTGTAGATACTCTTATTTTAAATTTTAATTGGAAAGTATTATTTCTATTTCACCCTTAGCTTTATTTTTATGAACAGTAAACATTTCTTTTTTTTAATACTGGGTTCTACTTTTCTTTTTTCTTGCAATTCTACTAAAGTGACAGATACAGAAAACAGTAAATACAACAAACCAATTATTGAAAATTTCGATTACCAGGGCCATAGGGGTAGCCGTGGATTGATGCCTGAGAATACTATCCCTGCTATGTTAAGGGCAATAGACCTTGGAGTAACAACATTAGAAACAGATGTGGTTTTCACAAAAGACAATGTTGCTATTTTATCACATGAACCCTTTTTTAACCATGAAATAACTACCAAGCCAAATGGTGAAGTGGTAACTGATGTGGAAGAAAAACAATTGAATATTTATAAAATGACATTTGCGGAAACGCAGAAATACGATGTGGGGTTAAAGCAACATTCAAAGTTTTTAAAACAGCAAAAAATAGCTGTTACCAAACCATCTTTAGCAGCAATGATAGATAGTGCAGAAGATTATATTGCTAAAAAAAATCTACCTAAAATATCTTATAACATAGAAACAAAGACAAAGCCATCAACTGATAAAATATACCACCCTGCACCTGCTGCATTTGTAGATATGTTGATGAAAGTTGTATTGACTAAAAAGATTGAAGACAGGGTAACCATACAATCATTTGACAGAAGAACATTACAATATTTACATAAAAAATATCCAACAATAAAAACGGCTTTGTTGGTAGAAGCTTTGGATAGAAACAGTTTTAGAAAACAATTGAAAGACCTTGGTTTTTCCCCTACAATTTATAGTCCTAATCAGGCTCTGGTAAATGCTAATTTAATAACAGAATGTCATCAAAGAAATATACAAATTACTCCCTGGACGGTGAATGACAAAAAACAAATTGTAAAATTAAAGGGTTTAGGTGTTGATGGTATTATCAGTGATTATCCTGATTTGTTTAAATAAGAAAACTCATTTTAATCCTAACCAATTCTTTGCATTTTTATACAGTAATTTTTCTTTTACATCCTTTTCAAAATTCATTTCTTCAATTAATTTTCCAGGATGGTGCTCACCCAAAGGGAACGGATAATCACTGCCTAGGCAAATTTTATCTTCTCCCATTACATCAACAATATATTTCATTGCATGAGGATCGTGCACAAGACTGTCAATCCAAAATTTACCAATATAAACTCTTGGGTTTACAGCATTATCTACTGCAACCAGGTCGGGCCGTACGTTGTAGCCATGTTCTATTCTTCCAATAGTTAATGGAAAACTTCCGCCGCCATGTGCAAATGCAATTCTTAATGCAGGAAAAGATTCCATTACGCCGCCAAAAATTAAACTGCAAATTGCTCTGCTCGTTTCTGCGGGCATACCTACTAACCATGGTAACCAGTATTTTTGCATCTGGGTTTCGCCCATCATTTCCCATGGGTGCACAAACAATGCACAACCAAGTTCTTCTGCACGTTTATAAAAAGGAAAGAATTTTTTATCGCCTAAATTTTCGCCATTAATATTGCTGCCAATTTGAAGGCCAGGCATTTTTAATTCGGTCACGCATCTCTCCATTTCTGCAATGGCGAGTTCAATATCTTGCAAGGGCACAGTTCCAATTCCTAAAAAACGGTTATCATTTTTACTAACGGTATCTGCAATATGATCATTAAAAAAACGGCTTGTTTCTAACCCATCTTTTGGCTTTGCCCAATAATTAAACAACACAGGAATGGTAGATAAAACCTGCATGTTAACTTCCGTTTCGTCCATTTCTTTCATTCGAACAGTAGCATCAAAACAATTAGGTTCAACTTCTCTAAAAAGCTTATCACCCTTCATCATACAGGCTTTGCAATTGCGGTGTTCTAAATGTATAAATTCTCCATAGCCAAATTTCTGTACCCAGTTGGGCATTTTATCAGGCATAATATGGGTATGGATATCAATTTTCATTTCTACTTTTCTTTTTCTTTTAAGTCTTTCATTTACGATTCTCCTTTTTGGTTTCTCGTTTTGCGTTTATCGTTGGCACCTTTATAATTTTAAATCTTAATATTTATTCAGGCAAAAGTAGTAGGTTAAAATAGCTGATGTTTATAGTTCATTTCAAATAATTACAAACCCAACGAGCAACCAGAGACGAGAAACGGCCCTTACCCCTTCTTAATTGGCAGCGACATTACAGAGCCACATTTACTACAAGTCCTCTTATGTTCATCCGAATAAAATTTTTCCATTACCGGCGGTAGCTGTGTTACTATATCATTTATCACTTTATATTCTTCATATAATTTATTTCCGCAGTTTTCGCAGTACCATAAAAACCCATCTTCCTCGGTTTCTCTTACCTTTTCAATTACAAGCCCTACTGTATTTGGACCTCTTTGCGGAGAGTGTGGCGTTTTTGACGGCAATAAAAAAATATCACCTTCATTTATTGCAATATCTTTCGGTACACCATCATCAATTATTTTAACTACAATATCACCTTCCAACTGGTAGTACAATTCCTCTGATTCGTTGTAGTGATAGTCTTTACGGGCATTGGGACCACCCACTATCATTACAATAAAATTTTCAGCATTTACATAAATGCACTTATTACCAACAGGAGGTTTAAGTAAATCTCTGTTATCGGCAATCCATTTTTTTAAATTGAAAGGAGCAAGTACAGCCATAATATGTATTTTAAATTTGCATAAAAATGAATGAAATACGTATATAACATTACGACCGAAAAGTACAACTTTTTAACTAAGTTTACTGTTCAATTTTAAGCTACAATGAATTTATCACTTACAAATAGAACAGCACTGGTTTGTGGCGCATCGCAAGGAATAGGATTGGCTACTGCACAGGAACTTGCAAAGCTTGGTGCCACCTGTATTTTACTTGCCCGTAACGAAGAAAGTCTGCAGAAGGCTGTTGAAGAATTGCCCGCAAATTATAATCAAAAACACCAATATTTTGTTGCAGATTTTAGCAATACAGACAACGTAAAAAAAGTTGCCGAAGACATCGCTGCAAATTATTCAATTCATATTTTAATAAACAATACCGGTGGTCCTGCAGGCGGGCCTATGATTGAAGCGAAAGAAGAAGATTTTATAAATACTTTTAACCAGCATCTCATCTGCAATCACATTTTAACGCAGGCTGTTGTGCCATCTATGAAGGAAGCCGGTTTTGGAAGAATTATAAATATCATTTCTACATCAGTAAAAATTCCTTTGAAAAATTTAGGAGTATCCAATACAATTCGTGGCGCAGTTGCCTCCTGGGCTAAAACGATGGCGAATGAATTGGGGCAATTTAATATTACCGTAAACAATGTTTTGCCCGGTGCTACAAAAACAGGAAGATTAGAAAGTATTATTAAAAACAATGCTGCCAAACAAGGAAAAGAAATAGAAAATATTGAGGAAGAAATGCAGTCAGAAATACCGATGAAGCGTTTTGGAGAACCACAGGAGATAGCTGCTGTCGCTGCATTTTTGGCATCGCCTGCTGCAGGTTATGTAAACGGCGTAAGCATAGCAGTAGACGGTGGACGAACCGGAGCATTATAATTAAAAAACTTATGAATTTAGAGATACCATACCAACTGGAGAATTTTATTGGTGGCAAGTTTGTTGCTCCTTTAAGCAAGGAATACATCAACAATATAAACCCTGCCACTGCAGAAAAAGTAGGTGAGATACCAAACAGCAATGCGGAAGATATTGAGGCGGCAGTTGCAGCAGCAAAAAACGCCTTTAAAGACTGGAGTGTAATTTCCGCTGAAAAGAAATTTATTATTCTAAATAAAATTGCTGAATTAATTGAGGAAAACCACGAGGTATTTTCTATTGCAGAAACAAATGATAACGGTAAACCTTTGTGGTTAAGCAAGCAGGTTGATATTCCAAGGGCATCTTCTAACTTCCGCTTTTTTGCAACCGCCATCATGCATTTTTCTACTGAGGCACATGCCATGGAAGACAAGGCAATTAATTATACCCTGAGAAAACCAATTGGTGTCGTTGGTTGTATTTCTCCGTGGAATTTACCTTTGTATCTATTTACATGGAAGATAGCACCTGCCTTGGCTGCAGGCAATTGTGTTATTGCAAAACCAAGTGAAGTAACACCCGTAACCGCATACCTCCTTGCGAAGATTTGTGCAGAAGCTGGATTACCCGATGGTGTTTTGAACATTGTACATGGCGATGGTAAAAGTTGTGGGGAAGCCATTGTAAAACATCCATCAATAAAAGCAATTTCTTTTACGGGCAGTACAAGAGCCGGCGAACAAATTGCAACTATTGCTGCACCAATGTTTAAAAAGTTATCGCTGGAGCTTGGAGGAAAAAATCCAAATATTATTTTCGCAGATTGTAACTGGCAAAAAATGTTAACGGAAACAATTCGCTCTTCGTTTGGCAACCAGGGGCAAATTTGTCTGTGTGGCAGCAGGGTTTTAATTGAGAGAACGGTGTATGAAAAATTTAAAAACAAATTTGTTCAGAGGGTAAAATATTTAACCGTTGGTGACCCATTGTTGGAAAATTCTAAACAAGGGGCTATTGTGAGCGAACTGCACTATAAAAAAATATTAAACTGTATAGAAATTGCAAAAGCCGAAGGTGGAAAAATTTTAATTGGTGGCAACGCCATCAAATTACCCGGCAGGTGTGAAAAGGGATATTTTATTGAACCAACTATAATTGAAGGCTTACACCAGCAATGCAAAACAAACCAGGAAGAAATTTTTGGCCCCGTAATAACCATACAGCCTTTTGATACAGAAGAGGAAGCATTGGAGCTTGCCAATGCCACACAAT
>JANPIF010000119.1:0-13879 GCA_031424845.1 Ferruginibacter sp. | reverse complement strand
AATTCAGAGAATTCACACTAACTCTACCCTTTACAAGCCCCCTCCCCTGCCCACCCCCCCTAATTCAAGGGATACGAATCTCCCGTCATTTTATAACCTAAAATAAATTATTATGTCAGTAAAAATCATCGAGTTTAATCTCAGAGAAAATTTTGAAGGCAAGGCATTTTTTGCATTAACCCTACAAGGTGGAGTGGAAATTGTAAAATCTGCAAATGGTGGTACTTATGTTACTATTCCTAAATGTTCATTACCTACAACCTTTGACGATATTGTTTGTCAAAGCCTCATTGGTACCGAATTACCGGGTACTATTGATAAAGTTGAATGTGAGCCTTACAGCTACACAATCCCTGAATCAGGGGAAGTAGTTCAATTGCATCACAGGTATGAGTATAGAGAGGAGATAAAGCACCAAGCAGTAGATTTTACAAAGGTCTACAGTCCATCTGCAAATGGTGTACATAAGCCTGAGACTGTATAGTCAGGTAATCAGTGTTCCGTTGATAAAAGAGTTGATTTATGTACTCAGATCAGCGGAACACTTTTTATTAATAACTTTTTCTATTTGATTTTTAAGATTTAGTGCTAATAGGTATAGTACTCCAATAAATCTTAAACATTAAATTACAGTATCGCGAAAAAATGTAGCCCCTCTTTCTATTACAAAAGCACTTTGAATATTTACAGTTACAACTGAAGAATATTCAAGTCTCAACTAATTTTATATTTCACTGAGCTTTTGAAAGATTAAAGAGGGATCTAAGATGAAGATTGGATAAATGTGACGGAATGTGAATCACGGATCTTTTACGAATTTTAACTTACGAATAGTTTCGTACCATAATTACAATATAGACTTTTTTGAATTTCACTCTAAATCTAACAGATTAGCTAAACTGATGTGTAATGCTTTTGCAACTTTAAATAGTGTCGCAACTCGTGGATTAACCTTGCCACTCTCCAATCTTGATACATTAGATTTTTCCATGTCTATCTCATTACCAAAAGCATTTTGTGAAAGGTCTTGATTAGTTCTAAGTTGCTTTATTCTTATCCCCAATTTCACAAGAAATTGCTTCTCTGTCATGGTTATCTTTTTCAACATTAAAGTTGAAAAGAATATCTACCTTAGGGGTTATCATAAACAACATCATTATTTAAAGCTCAATTAAAAAAATACATTCTTAAACTTTTAAAGAACTACTATGTTGAACGAAAATTCTGAAAACAAAGGCCTGCCTATGATGAGTGATGACGGTGATTTTATTAATATATCCACTGTTGAACATCAGAAACAATTTGATCAAAATTCTGAAGCAACAAAATATCCTGAAGTGTGGGCAAGAAACATTTTTAATGAACTAAATAAAGAGGGATTCTCAAATCCTAAAGCTAAGAATCAAACTTGGGAGTCAAAATACTTTGAGAACAATATAGACCTAATAAAGGGTGTGATAACTTATTCAAACAGCATTTACGAGCACCTTAACAAAAAGGGTTTAGTAAATAAAGGTTTGTGTCCCATAACAGGTGAGGACATTAATAACGATTATTTTTATGAATTCTACGGTAGAAAAGTATTCATATCTTCTATAGCCAAAGAATTAATGAAGGAATGGGATAGAAACCAACATTTGGAACTTTTTGGAAAAGAACCAACAAGTCACTTTCAAAAAATTAAAGCTACACAGGATCAAATTCAAGAAGGGGGTGAGAAAAAAAAGGGTAGGTTAATGTTGATCATGTGGGCTATATTAATTGTTTTACTACTCTTTAAGTTTTTTATATGGAATGCCTAACTTACTTGTATTTGGGAATCTGCTACATCAGTGGGTGCACAGCATACAGGTATTATAAATTGCGTAAACAACTACACAATACCACAACAATTGATAAGCCCTTTATCCCATACCTAATTTATGGCTATACACTCATAATTCCCTTAATTGCATTGCTAAAGAATCATACAATCATAGAGTCTATTATATACCAATTAATAGGAGTTATAATTGGTTTATGTGTTGCAGATTACATAATCTCAGAGCACAAGACTAAGTTGAATTGGAGCATACTTATTCTTTTCATGGCAATAGGTATGGTAAGTTGTATATTTCTTAATCCTTATAGACTAAAAAATGGAAAATATTGTGCACAGGTGAGTTATTACAATCCTAACACTGAAACAGAAAATACTTATACCTTAACAGTAAAAGTAGTTGATAAAAAAATAACGGAAATTCATTTTCCTAAAGGTGGATGGTTAGATGAAACCCATTTTGAAGCCGCAGAGATTGATGAAAAAGGTACAGCGCTTGTTGTAGACGACAGAGATTATGAATACTCTGTGAGCGATTTAAAAAGGGGTGAATGCAATTAAAGGGTTCTACTCACTAAACTTATTAATACTTAAAACATGAATACAAAGTTCCTATCTTATGACTTAGATACTACACTTAATGATTACAAAAAAGAACTTTTATTCTTAGGAGTTGAATATTACTCAGGCAACTTAAGATTTCAGCATTTAAAAATAATGCAAGACAAAGTTTTAAACTTTGATATTGAAAATATAGAGCTTCAATTTAATGGCGTAAAATTAGGAGGAGTATGGCTGAACAGTATAACTGATGATACTAATCATGTAGTCACAACTTTTACAAATTTCTTTAATGAAATGCCTATGCAAATAATTGAACCCGAATTTTTTCACTCTATAAAGAACATTGAATACTTTTGGGCAAACAACGTATATATAATAGGAATAGGTAAAAATCCTTACAAAGACAAAGTCTTTATTTATATTGCGTTGAGGCATAATAACGAATATTCATTACCTGAAATTACCTGAACAGTTAAACTGAAAGAGGACCCATAGACAATAAATAAACTCCTAAACATAAAGTCCCCTACATCTTATTATACTATGTTAGTAAATTCGTCATTATAATTGACCAATTCAGTATCCAAATTGCAAACTCCAAAAAAAAATAAAATAACCAGATGTTTTAATATGCTTTGGTTCAACATATTAATAGCTTAAAGTGATTTATAGGGGTCGCAAGTTCGAATCTTGTCCACCCGACGAAGAGCCTTTTTGATTGATTTCAGAAAGGTTTTTTAATATCTAAAAATCTAAACCAGTATATTTTTTAGGAGCAGTTAGCAAATAGCTGACATCTATTTTTATATTCGAGGACTAAGGTTTCCGTTAGTACGAACAATTCCCTTTAATCTTTCAAATTCTTAATCTCTTCAATTTATTACTCAATTTTTCGTCTGTTGTTGGTCTTTCGCTTTCTATTCCTCTTATGTTTTCTTCTGCTGCGTTTTTTCGTTTCTTAGGGTCAATCCAAGTTGTTGAAATCAGTTTTGTTACTAATATTGTATGGGGTATTAATGCTTAAGGCAAATAAAAAAACTACTATAAAATTATTTTTTTCTCACCAGTTTATCATACCTCAGCAAGGCCTCTAAATAATAATAATCTGCATAAATAATGGGTACATCAATTTCGCTGTTGGCAGGTTTGTGCCCAGTAGAATGTTTTAAAAGAAAATGATTGTTACCTTCTTCAGTAAAATATTCGGGGCCAGATAAATTTTGCAGCATTTGCTCGGCGGCTTTAAAATAAGTGTTCTTTTTGCTACGGTTGCTATATTGAGAAAGTTCCAGCAATGCAGCGGCAGTAATGGCTGCGGCAGATGCATCTTTTACATCGTTGGGTATATTGGGCGCATTAAAATCCCAGAAAGGTATTTTATCTGCGGGCAAAGCTGGATGGTTTAAATAAAAATCTGCAATGCGCATAGCCTGTTTTAAATATTTTTTATCATTGGTTTCTCTGTACATAACGGTGTACCCATAAAGCCCCCATGCCTGTCCCCTCGCCCATGCAGATGAATCGGAAAAACCCTGAGCTGTTTTTTTTGCAAGTACCTTTCCATTTGTGGTATCGTAACAAACCACATGGTAACTGCTGTTGTCTTTTCTAAAATGATTTTGCAGCGTTTTATCTGCATGGCTTAAACAAATTGTACGGTATGCATTACTGGTGGATTGGCGGGCAGCCCAAAAAAGAAATTCAAGGTTCATCATATTATCTATAATGACGGGGTACGAAAAATCTTTAAAATTATCCCACGATTTTATAACGCCCGTTGCCGGATTAAACCTGGTAGCAAGCGATGCCGCTCCCCTCAGCAAAATAGGTTTGTACCGCTCATCTCCCGTAAGGCGATAACCATTGCCTAAGGAGCAATAAAGCATAAACCCGAGGTCATGTGTTTTGGTATTGTATTGTTCTTTTTGCACCGCCATCGACCATTTGTCTGCCGCCACTTTCCATTTATCATCTTTTGAAAATTCATAGAGATGCCAAAGTGAACCCCCAAAAAAACCACTGCACCACCATTCACTTTTTTTTGTTTTAAGGCTACCATCCGGCATGGCAGATTGTGGAAAATTTTCTGTGCCCCTTAGCTGAGCCAACATGCCCATGTATTGTGTTTCCGCCAATTTTATTTGTTTTGCAACATCTAATTTTTGTGCAAATAATGTGGTAGATATTACAAGACAGACGATAAGAAATATTGTTTTCATATAAATTAAATATAAATCAAAAATGGTTGACTAGAGGATGACTTTATTTTGTGGAATTAAAAATTAATAAAATTACCGCTAAAACACGTTCATATATATGCATTGCTATTTGTATATTTATGTATTGATATTTTTTGCCTTACTCCCCTATAAAAATGTAGAAATTTTTTGAATGCGTTTTTTTCAAAAACAAAAGCAGAACTTTCTAAAATAACATTTAAAATCCTTTGATGTATTAGTACTTATTGTTTACCCCTAAGAAAACAATTATTAAACGTATTTAAATTTTTAATACACTAAAATAACTGTCATGATAAACTGGGAGCCGCTACAAGCACGTTATGCTACAAATTCAAAAAGAAAAATGCTATCGCTGGATGGTGGTGGAATTAGAGGTGTACTTACCCTCGAAATTTTGCTTGAAATTGAAAAACAACTAAAGGTTGAATTGAACAAAGATGAAAGTTTTAGACTAAGTGATTATTTTGATTATATAGGCGGAACAAGTACCGGTGCTATTATTGCCGCCGGCCTTTCCGTAGGATTGAGCGTGCAACAATTGCTGGATTTTTATGAAGAAAAGGGAGAAGATATGTTTGACAAGGCTTTTATTTTAAAACGCTTAAAATATTTTTATAATGATGAACCGTTAAAAAAAGAATTGGAAAAAACTTTTGGCAGTGGCGATATTGATATAAAATCCGGCGCATTTAAAACACTGTTGCTGGTAGTGACAATGAACCGTACAACGGATTCACCATGGCCGATAAGTAATAATCCTTTTGCAAAATATAATAATTCTACAAGGCCTGATTGCAACCTACGGATACCGCTTTATCAACTCGTGCGTGCAAGTACTGCAGCACCTGCATATTTTAAACCGGAGACTTTAAACTGGGATATCAACGATCCTAAAAAAACTTTTGTATTTGTAGATGGAGGTGTGACTCCTTATAATAATCCTGCTTTTTTAATGTACCGTATGGCTACCCAAAAACCTTATGGGCTTAACTGGGAAACAGGGGAAAAGAAATTACAAATTGTTTCTGTTGGAACAGGATCTGCCACTACACCTGGCGTGTATGATAATATTTTAGAAACTTTAAAAGAACTACCCGGAAATTTAATGTATGCCATGCAGGTAGATCAGGATATTAATTGCAGAACCGTAGGTCGCTGTTGCTTTGGAGCCCCCATAGACAGGGAGCTTGGCGATATGATTCCATTGGATAGCGAAGGGAAAATATTACCACAGGACAGCGATGCAGCAAGGCATTTTAGTTATGTAAGGTACAATGCGGACCTGAGTGTAGATGGATTGAAAGCACTTAACTTATCGCATATTAACAGTGATAAAATACGAGAGATGGATTCAGTAAAAAACATTGCATTGCTGCGTGAAGTAGGAAAAGCAGCAGGAAAAAGCCAGGTAGATATTAAAACACACTTTGGAAATTTTTTAGTGTAATTCTTAATCAAAAAAAATGCTGTATACAATATTATTTACTGGCCATATGATTGATAAGGAAGGAAGAGAAAAATCACGATTTGCTGCCGCAAAAGAAAGCAAAGTAAGGCAGGCAATAAAAAAACAAATTTTAAAAGAAAAAGCAATTGCAAAAAAATATGTGAGGGGAATAGCAAGCGGTGCATGTGGTGGTGATATTTTATTTCACGAATTATGTATAGCCTTGGAAATACCTTCAAATATTTATCTGGCAATGCAGGAAGATGAATTTAAAAAAGCTTCTGTTTCTTTTGCCGGTAATGATTGGGATGAACGTTTTGATGAGCTGGTAAAAAAATTGCCGGTAAACATATTGCCGGAAGCAGAAAATAAAAAAGAAAATGTGTGGGAACAAACCAATATATGGATGTTGGAGAAAGCTTTGGAAAATGGCGGGGAAAATATGAGTTTGATAGCATTATGGGATGGTGATAAAGGCGATGGTGAAGGTGGTACAGAACACATGATAAACATTGCAAAACAAAAAGGCGCAAGAATAAACATTATTGATATTAAGAAAATATGATTTGTTGACCCGAGATCAAATTATTGGAGTGTCAGCCTGAGCTTGTCGAAGGCGGCTTTGTTTATAGGATCTGGTTCGATCCCGCTTTTTTGCGGGAACACTCTAAAAAATATAAATTTTTCAAATTGCAAAAGGAAAATTATTCATACTGAAATAATACATCATGATACCAATAGAGTGGCTGCAATATGCACCAAAACCAAACGATTTAAAAGACGGACAAAAATGGAATGTATTTCTTTCCTATCGCTCTGTAAACCGTGGTTGGGTTCTTAACCTACATGATGTATTAACGGAGCTTGGCTTTAAAGTTTTTCTTGACCAGTATGTTTTAAAACCCGGCGACTCTCTGGTGCGGACTTTAGAAGATGGGCTTCAACAAAGCCAGGCGGGTATTTTAGTATGGTCAAATGCTGCTAAAGATTCTGAATGGGTAAGAAATGAATACGATGTTCTGATGAGCAAATCAACCAGTGATAAACAGTTTTATTTTGTTCCTGTAAAAATTGAAAAAGTTGATTTACCGGTTTTTGCAAAAACAAAATTGTTTGTAGATTTTGGTGATTACCCTGATGGACCAAACGGGGGTGATCTTTTGAGATTGGTACATGGAATTGTCGGAAAAAGCATGAGCAATGAAGCTGTACATTTTGCATGGGAGCAAGATGAAGCATCGGGTATAGCAGCAGCAAAAATAACAGCCGCAATAAAGAACGGGAGACCTGAAAAATTAAAACAACTATTTAAAGAGGGTGGTTTGCCATGGAAAAGTACAGCATCTCTTGCTTGTAAAACGGCAGAAGGGTTAATTAAACTCGGTAATGATGAAGAAGCAATAGAAATGCTTCGGCAGATACAAAAAGATTTTCCAAAATCTATACGACCACAGCAATTACTGGCACTGGCACTTGCCCGTAGGGGTAAAGAAAATGATCTTGATGATGCACAGGATATTCTAGGAGAACTGTATGCACTTAATTATCTGGACCCAGAAACACTTGGCATTTATGGTCGCACATGGATGGATCGTTACAAAATATCCGGTAATAATGCTGACCTACGCCAATCAAGAAATTACTATGCAGAAGCTTTTGAAAAAGCACCAGATGATTATTACACTGGTATAAACGCTGCTACGAAAAGTATTATGCTTGGCGAAAATGATAAGGGTAAAGCCATTGCAGAAAAAGTAGAATTGCTTGTAGGTACAAAAGCTGTAGTTGGCGATTACTGGCGTACGGCCACCATTGCAGAAGTAATGCTGATACAAAAAAAATATGATGAAGCGGCAGAACTGTACCAGGCAGCGGTTGATATAGCACCTACTGAAAAAGCATCTCACGCATCTACCGCAAAACAGGCAACATTGCTGTTGGAAAAATTGGGAGCAGGTGAGGATGATAAAAAGAAAGTGCTGGGAGCTTTTAGCGGATTATAAAATTGAAAAAGAAAATTTAAAATATTACCCCAATAATGTAGAAAAGGATTGATTGAAAAACCACCGTATTGTAAAAATTATTTTTCATAACTATAAAACAAATCATCATGGGAGTTCCAAATCTATTCAACGACATTATTCAAAAACATTTAAATGTGTATGCAGCCTGGGTGCCTATTGTAAATAAATACAGCCTGGGAGATTATGGTATTTTTTCAGACGGTGTTTTTACAAAACTTGGAAATATTAAAGATGATTTTCAGGTAACGTTTACAGAAGGTTCGGGCAACGAAGCGTCTATTGATTTCACTTCCGAAGGGGCTTCTGTAAAAAAATTTGGTGCCAATGCAGGAGTAGATGTAGCACCTGCAGGTAATGTAAAAGCAAATGTGGAAGTTGAATTCAGCAAAGAAAAATCTTTCATGGTAAAATCGCCCACCATTACAGTTGCCACCATTGAGAATGTAAACGAACTGGCAAAAAAATTAAAAGATACAGGAAAGTGGGATGGGAAATGGAAAGTTGTACACCAGGTATACAATGCGTTGGACGCTGTGGTGATCTCTACTATTGAAGCAGGTACTAAAATAAATTTTAGCGGCGATGCTACTGCACTTGGGCAAATGAAACTTGGCGGCGCAGGTGTAAATATCGACACCAACAAATCGCTCGGTTTAAAAATAAATGGCAAAAATGGTCCCATTGGTCTTGGGTTATTTAGAATAAAATCAAAAACATTCGGAGGATGGAAAATAGAAATATTGTCTCTTGAGGAAGATGAAGATCAAGATGATGCAATTATTTTAAAAGCTACAGATAATGTTGAAAATGATTTGTAATTGATTTGTTTTTTAAAAAATAAGAAATGAAATCTTTAATAATTGGAATTGCAAGAACAGGAAAAGCCAACAACTATCTTTTAAATGAAGATACCAAGTACATTTCCATGTGTGGAAATAAGCCGGAGGTAACTTTTTCTATTAAATGCGAGCAAAACGATTTTATTAAAGTTATTAATAAGCTTCGGTATGATGATCCATATTCATCTGCCGAAGCTATTTCTTATTTTAAAAATTTATCAACAGAAATTTTTAAAGATTTAAAATATGTGGATATTGATGAAAATGATTTAAACCCTTTACATATTCGGCTGGCAACTACACCACTTGAACTTGCACAAATACCTTTTGAGTTTGCACTTGCACAACCGACCATTACGGGAGAAAAAGAAAGTTTTCTGTTTGCCAATCCTTTAAGAAAAATTACACTTACCAGAGAAGTACGACAGGAAACCGAAGCAAGTTATTTGTGGCCACATATGCCACGTATATTATTTGCATGGGCACAGCCAGTGGCAGAAATGACTGTACCTTACGCAGAACACCTGGAGGTTTTACACAATATTTTAAAGCCATTTGCAAAACCATATAAAGATTTACCTGTTGCAAAAGCGAATATCGAACAATTGTTTACAGAAATAAAAGATGCTTCAGTAGAAGAAATAGCAAGAGAAATTATAAAAGAAATTGAAAATAATAAGCCGTACACCCATGTGCATATATTGGCGCATGGTGGAGAAAAGATAATTGATGGGGTAACAGAATTTAGAATAATATTATGCAAGGATGGAACAAAAGATAAAGTACAAAAAACGGATGGTAAAACACTTTCAGAAGCGCTTATTTCTACCGATAATAAAAATATTCCTACTGTTGTTTCTTTAGCCGTATGCGATAGCGGAAATGTGGGGAATACCATTTTACCATCAGGCAGTTTATCATATACTTTACACAATGCAGGCATACCATGTGTCTTTGCTTCACAATTTCCTTTAACTCAAACAGGTTCTGTAAAACTTTTAAAAACACTTTTTTACGAACTTGTAAATGCATGCGATCCCCGCATGGCTTTGTATAAAACAAGAATAGCATTAAAAGAAAATCCTACACATGATTGGGCCAGTCTTGTTGCTTACGCAAGATTTCCTGAAAATATAAATGAGCAATTGCAGGATGCACAACTAAAAATGACCTTCGCTTTAATGAGAACTACCAATGCGTGGATAGATCATGCGTTTAAATACAAATCACAAATGATTGTTGCCGATGCAGAAAAATTATTTTCTGATTTAGAGGATAGACTTTTAAAATCTATTGAACAGCTTTCTCAATTTTTAAGCGATGATAAAAAGAAAAGCATTTTAGATACAAGAGAACTGCGTGCGGAACATTTGGGTTTGCTTGGAAGTGCTTATAAAAGAAAAGCAGAATTTCTTTTCAGGTTGATTGAATTTCATCCTGATAAAAAAGATGATTTACAAGAACAATCAAAGGAAGCATTGCACATGGCCATCAATTTTTATAAATATGGATTTGATGTAAATGCAGACAGTCATTGGAACGCTATGCAATATTTATCATTAAAAGCAATTTCAACCGGGAGCTTAAAAGATGAAGTAGAACTTTGGGCAGTAATAAAATATATGGCCAAAAGAGATGAAGAAAATGCCACTAATGAAGCAGATAAAATATGGGCATGGGGAACACTAGCAGAGTTGTTCATGTTAAAGCAATTTACAGTAGAACAAGGCGGAGTAAAAGATGAAATGATTAATTCACAAACTTTAGCCGGGGAATATTTGTTGAAAATGACACAGGCAGAAAGTAAATACAATGGTGCAAAGGAATCTACCGCCCGCCAGTTTGAAAGGTATATTAATTGGTGGCCTGCTTTATTTCCGGAACAATTAAAAACAATAAATGAGAAAGCAATATCAATGAGAAATATACTTCCCACATTAGAAGAATTAGTTTAAACAGCATTAATCAACCTCAATGCCCAAACTGAAAGTTTACATATCATCTACTTTTTTAGACCTGGAAGTACCCCGAAAACTAATTATGGAAAGGGTACAAAAAGGTTTGAAAGATGAATTTGAACTTACAAATATCATGGAGCACATGAGCGGTGATGGAGCAAACAGAGCCAACATTGATATTTGTACAGCAGAGGTAAGAAAGGCAGATGTATATTTTATTTTAGTGGGTAACAGATATGGATCATATCCTGATAAATATTCAACCAAAGATGGAGAACAATTAAATGCTTTGTGCAAATCATATACAGAAATTGAATACGATTTTGCCTGCGAAACATTACAGCAAAAATTTTATGGAATATATAAACTGGAACTTACAGATGATTTTTTTAAAGATCTAAATATTGAAACCAATTATGCTGATACAGATATTTCCAAAAAAGAATTGCTTCAAAAGTTTTACACGAAAATTAATGAAACTGTCAGTGCTATAAAAATAAAAAGTGCCGAAGATTTAGCCATTAACATAAATAATAAACTCACCGAATTTTATTTAAAATACAATACAAAAATTGATCTTGATATCACAAATGCTGATAGGATTTCTATTGATAGAAAGCAAATGCTAACAGAATTTTCTTCCATTAAGGATAATATTTCTAAAGGAGCATATGTATTTTTAATGGAAGCAGAAAACGAAAGTGACTGCTACTCTGAATTTTCTGCTAAACTTCAAAATGAACTCTTAAAAAAAGAGCCTCCTAAAAATATAGATTTTATAAAAGCGGGATGTGTAGCTTCCTTTCAGAAAAAAGAAGACCAGGAAAAGGCATTGATTAGAATACTAAAAGAAGCTTCCATAAATATTTATGGTGATATAGCTAACGGAATAACTTTTGAAGGAATGGCGCAGGATTTAGGAAAAGATATTAAAAATGTTACCATATGCTTTTATGTAGATTGTAAAACAGATATAAAGGAAGATGGATTAAACTTTATGCAAACGATTAGTTTATTCATTAATAAAATCAGCACGCTCATCAACGAGAGTTTGAATTACAAAAACAATTTCTTTTTTATTATTTGTGCAGCAACACCAAAAACTGACTCACTGCCTGCAAACTTAAAAGACCATTTTACCGGACTTAATTATTATCATATTGGGAGATTGCCCAACGTAGAAAAAGAAGATGCATTTCAATGGCTTGATAGTATCAGGCAAAGAAATACAAATATTGAAGAAGATACGAAAGCCTTATTCAGGCTCGTTTTTATGAGAGATGATAATTTTCCTTCTAAATATAAAAAATGTATTGAACTTATTGATAAAAGAACAAAATAACCATTATGAGTACAAAATATTTAGCATCGCCAGAATTGTTAAGTGCCAAAGAAGTAGCAGAATATTTAAACAGACCACTGTTACTTTCAGGAGAACCGGGTACGGGTAAAACAAAATTCGCTTTCTATTTAAGCGAAACGCTGGATAAGCAATTATTTATTTTCAATACAAAATCTACTTCCCTATCCCGAGACCTTTTTTACACTTATGATGCCATTGGACATTTTGCTGAAAAAGAAAAAAACATTCTTGAGTTTATAAATTTAGAAGCATTGGGAAGGGCCATTGTAAATGCTTATGGTACAGAAAAAATAAAAAATAAATTATTAAGTGAGATCAGTGGAAACAGTCAGCTAGAAAAATTGAGAAAGTTGAGCGATGCGGAAAAAGAACGCATTGTAGATAATTTTGTGGCAGGTTGTGATGGATGCAACAGTATTGTTTTGATAGATGAAGTAGATAAAGCTCCAAGAGATTTTCCTAATGATATTTTAAATGAAATTGAAAATATAGAATTTGAAATTAGAGAGCTCAATTTTAAAATTAGTTTAGATAAAGAAAGCAAAGAAACGAGAGATAAAATATTTGTAATACTTACAAGTAATTTCGAAAAGAATTTACCGGAAGCATTTTTAAGACGCTGCATTTATCACCATATTGAATTTATAGAGGATGTAGATAACCTTGTAAAAATTATTAGTCTGCATGTAAGCGATGCAGACAATACTCAATTAAAAGAGAGAATTGCCGAAATGCTTTCTATAAGAAAAGATGGAGCCATCCAAAAAAAACCAGCCACATCAGAAATGATAGATTGCATTAAATGGCTTTCCTACAAAAATGGAATGTCAGATAAAATACAGGAAAACAGAGCAGCATTATCTACACTGCTTAAAAAAAGTGAGGATATAAAAACTTTCTCTACCAAGCCCGTTTCATAATTTATAAAAATATTTTTTTCTTACATGAGCATCAGTAAAATTGATATTGATGAAGTAATATATAAACTGCTACAAGGTTTGAGGCAGAAAGGGTTTTCTATTGGTACAGATGCTTATATAAAAACAACAGAATTATTTCACTGGTTTTTGAAAGAAAAAAAAGGCAATTGCTTTTCTGATTTTGCACCTTATCTGGCACCATTAATTTGTAAGAGTGATGAGGAGCAAACAAATTTTAAGCAAATATTTGAAGAACTATTTACACATGAATTTACAGCATTTGAAAACAGTTTTTTTGCAGAAAAAAATAGACAAGAAGAAGTAGCAAAAAAGAAAAAAACAAATATTTTAAGATATGCATCCTCAGCATTATTACTGGGTGCTGTGCTTTTTACTATTTATAAAATTTGGCAAAATGAAATTAAACCACCCATACCTATTTATGAAAATTTAATTACCCAACCATTATTTGTAAATAAAAACGATACCGTTTCACTCACAGAAAACGAAGTTTTTAAAAACATAAAAGACAGCATTAAGTTCAATATAGAATATAATATTCGCAGCACAAAACAAATACTTAAAGGATTTTCTGCAAAGCATTATTTTCAACATTATGGCAAGGATACCATATCGGTGAATATAAAATCTGTGAAGCCTGGCTTAGATAGTACGATAGAATTTTCCCAAATATTTGTTGGACCT